>JBEEOX010000016.1:0-13860 GCA_041191425.1 Verrucomicrobiota bacterium
TGTAGAGGAGAAATGGAACTTGCGAGGTGCTGAGACCCGACTTGTCGAAGACATAATCGTAGTTGTCTTTTTTCGCCTGCTCTTCGACGAGTTTGCGAATTTCCTCAAGGATGGCCTTCATGCGCTGTACCATCTTTTCGTTGAGGGCTTGGTTGCGGCGCTGAAGGAACTCGCGGCGCTCGCGGTCAAGGGCAATGCCTTCTTGCTGCTTGGTTTGGAAGTCCTTGTAAAGGGTCTGCTTCTTGGAGTCGTTGATCGCTGGGTCATCCAGCTGTTTCTTGACGGAATTGAGGCTTTCTTCGAGTTCACGGATGCGCGAGAGACGCTCATTGTTGTCCTTTTGAATGCGCGCGCGCTCAACATTGATCTGCTTCTGGGCTTCGTTGGTACGGTAGTACTGCTTGAAAAGCTCCTGCATGTCGACGGTGGCGATGTTGACCTTGTCGGCCGCATTGGCATTGCCAATGGAAACGATTGAGACAAGCAGGGCCGCCAAGGCAGCGTTGAAGAAAAGAGTAATCTTGGTCATGGTCTGTGGATGGATTGTACCCGCCTTGCGGGTGTTGCTAGACTGGAGGTGATTTTTGGCCGCGTCAACGATCATCCTGTGGATTTTGCTTTTCCAAGCGAGGCGATGGAAAATGGTTCACGCCAAGGCTGTGAGCAGCTTGCCGTGGATCCCGCCAAAGCCGCCGTTCGACAAAACAGCGATGACATCACCCGGGCGCGCCTGGTCCTTGACGTTGTCGATGATGGACTCCAGATCCGGCATGCATTGGCCGTGGCCTCCGTGGCGGTTGATCTCGGTCCCCAATTTCTCTGGGTCGAGGCGGTCGTTTTCAGGGATTTTGTGAAGATCGGGAATCGGTGCGACCAGCGCAAAGTCGGCGAGGGCGAGAGCCTCGGCGAGCTCGTTTTGGAAAACCGCGCGACGGGTGGTGTTTGATCGCGGCTCGAACAGGACCCACAGACGGCTGCCAGGGTGACGCTGACGCAGGCTTTGCACCGCTAGGCGGATCGCTGTGGGGTGATGGGCAAAATCGTCGATGACCTTGATGCCGTTGACCTCGCCCCGCAGTTCCTGACGGCGGGCGACGCCTTCGAAGGACTCAAGGCCATTGAGAATTTCCGAAGGCGTGAGACCGGCAAATGTTGCCGCTGCAGCAGCCATTGCGGCGTTTCGGACATTGAACTCACCTGTCATGCGGACAGAGCAGGGGATGCCGCCGAGGGTAAACGAACTACGATGTTCATCGTAGTTGATGTTTTCGATGCGAAGCATGCACTCAGGGGAAAAGCCGACCGTGGTGATGGGGCAGGGGGCTTTTGATGCGACTTCGAGGCAATTTGGGTCATCGCCATTGATGAATGCCATGCCGCTGCGTGGCACGATGTTGAGAAGTCGGCGAAAGGTGAGCTTGATTTCATCAAGCGACGCATAGATGTCGGCATGGTCGAACTCGATGTTGTTGATCACCACGCATTCCGGCAGGTAGTGGAGGAATTTTGAGCGCTTGTCGAAAAAAGCAGTGTCGTATTCATCGCCTTCAAGGACGGTGAATTCCGATTCGGTGAAACGCGCGCCACGGCCGAGGTTTTTTGGCAGTCCGCCAATCATGAATCCCGGATTTTTTCCTGCATTTTCGAGCAACCAGGCAAGCATCGATGAAGTCGTGGTCTTGCCGTGGGTGCCGGAAACGATGAAGTTTCTTTTCCCGCGAAGGAAGTATTCCTTCATCACTTCGGGCAAGGAATGATAGAGCAATTTGCGATCAAGGGCTGCCTCTGCTTCCGGATTTCCGCGCGAGATGGCATTGCCAATGATCACCACATCCGCATCGGCCGGGATGTTTGTTTCATGATAACCTTCGGCAATTGGAATGCCTTGGTCGCGCAGGAAATCGGACATTGGCGGGTAGACATTTGCGTCGGATCCGGTGACGACAAAACCTCGCTGTTTCATGGCGGCGGCGACCGAGCCCATGGCGGTGCCACAGATGCCGGTGAAGTGGAAGCGGGTGTTGTTGGACATGCAGGCCGTGAAGCTAGATTGGCCTTCTGGCGATGCCAACACGGAAATCCGCGATAGCAACTCACTGAGAATCTGAGCCCTGTGCGCCGATCCTCTTACCGCTTGACGCGATTTCCTGCGCCCCGCTAGTTTGGCGGCGGCAAGAGAGTGGCACCCGGCCGCTGTCGCCCATCCATCAACAACTCCTTCTCATCGTGGACCTTCAGGAAATCCGCCGCATCGTCGAGCTCATGAACGAGCATGGTCTGACTCAGTTTGACCTTACCAAGAAGGACTTCCAGTTGAAGCTCAAGAAAGGCAGCGATGTCGATGAGCTGCGTGGATTGCTCGCCAGTCTCCCAGCTCCTGCTGCCGCGCCCGCGTTGCCCGCTCCTGTGCCTGCCGCTGCAGCCGCCGCGCCTGTAGCCGCTGCCCCCGCCGTGGCCGATGGCATTGAAATCAACTCGCCGATGGTCGGCACCTTTTACCAGAAACCCGCTCCCGATGCGCCGAGCTTCGTAGAAGTTGGTTCGGTCGTCTCTGTTGGCCAAACGGTTTGCATCATCGAGGCCATGAAGGTGATGAACGAAATCAAGGCGGAGGTCTCCGGCACCGTCACAGCCATCGTCGCGCAAGACGGCAAGCCGGTTCAATTCGGCGATGTGCTCTTCCGCATCAAGTGACCGGCACCCCGCCCGTAACTTCTCACCGATTTCCCTTACTCCCATCATGTTCAAACGCGTCCTGGTTGCCAACCGTGGCGAAATCGCCCTTCGCATCATTCGCGCTTGCCGCGAACTCGACATCGAATCGGTCGCTGTTTACTCCGAGGCCGATGTCGACTCGATGCATGTGCAACTCGCTGATCATGCGGTTTGCATCGGCCCCGCCTCGAGCAAGGAATCATACCTCAAAATGGATCGCATCATCGCCGCCGCCGAAATCACCGGCGCCGAAGCGATCCACCCTGGTTACGGATTTCTCTCTGAAAACGCTCGCTTTGCGGAAATTTGCGAGTCGGCCGGCGTCACTTTCATCGGGCCATCAGCCAAGGTCATCTCAATGATGGGCGACAAGGCGACTGCTCGTGCAACGGCGGTTGCCAATGGCGTGCCGGTGACTCCCGGATCTGACATCATGTCGGATGCCGAGGCTGCTTTGGCCGAGGCCAAACGCATCGGATTTCCGGTAATGATCAAGGCCACAGCCGGCGGCGGCGGTCGTGGCATGCGCCCCTGTTTCAATGAGGAGGATTTCATCGGCCTCTTTCAACAAGCTTCCAACGAAGCGGTAGCCTGCTTTGGCAATGGCGATTGCTACCTGGAAAAACTGGTGCTCAACCCGCACCATGTGGAGTTCCAGATCATTTGCGATTCGCATGGCCACTTCATCCACCTCGGCGAACGCGATTGCTCGATGCAGCGCCGCAACCAAAAAATCATCGAGGAATGTCCGTCGCCATTGCTCACGCCTGAATTGCGCAAGCGCATGGGTGAAGCATCGGTGAACCTCGTGCGCAACATCGGCTATCAGAACGCGGGCACCATCGAGTACCTCGTCGATGAGAAGGGCGAGAATTTCTATTTCATGGAAATGAACACGCGGATCCAGGTCGAGCACCCGGTCACCGAAGAAGTGATGGGCTGCGAGTTGATCAAGGAACAAATCCGCGTGGCAGCCGGCGAGTCGCTCTCGCATCATGTGCTCGAAGCCACGCCGCGCGGGCATTCGATCGAGTGCCGCATCAATGCGGAAGACCCTTACAACAACTTTGCGCCAAGCCCCGGCACGATCGAGCTTTGGTACGCGCCGGGCGGCAAAGGCGTGCGCGTCGACACGCATGTTTACTCGGGTTACACCGTTCCCCCGCACTATGACTCGATGATCGCCAAGCTCATTGTCACCGCCGCAACGCGGGAAATCGCCATCGCCCGCATGAAGCGCGCACTCGCCGAGTTCACCATCCGCGGCATCAAGACGACGATTCCCTTCCAGTTGGAAATCATCAATCACCCCGATTTCATCAAAGGTCATTACGATATCGGATGGGTCGGGCGCTACCTTGAGGAACGCAAGGCTTGAGCGCGATGACTCCTGACCGCTCCGCTGATTGGAGGCTCTACGCAATCCTTGATCTTGCTTATGTTGCAAAGCGCGATCGTTTGGCAACGACTCTCAAGCTGATCGCTGGTGGCGCGGATCTTTTGCAGCTTCGTGCGAAGAATTTCGAGATTGCTGAAATTCGTGAGGTGGCAAAAGAAATCATTCCGATCTGCCGCGAGACAGGTGTGCCGTTCATCATCAATGATCATCCTAAGCTTGCCGCCGAGCTCGATGCCGATGGCGTGCACATTGGTCAGAATGATGGGACTTTTGCGGCCGCGCGTGAGATAGTCGGTTCAGGAAAAATCATCGGACGCTCGACACATTCGCTTGCCCAAGCTCGCGCGGCACTCGACGAGGGCTTCGATTACATCGGCTTTGGTCCGCTTTTTCCCACCCCGACCAAACTTGGGCGTCCCGGTATCGGGCTTGCTGATATCGGCGCCATGCAAAGCGAGGTGGGCTCCAAGATCCCCGCCTTTTGCATCGGCGGCATCAAAAGGAGCAATTTGGCCGAGGTGCATGAGGCTGGCGCGCAGCGCGTGGTCATCGTTTCTGACCTCCTCACAGCAGAGGATATCGAATCCGCGACTTTGCAAGTCCGACAAATGATCATGAATCGCGTATCCATTTGACCTAGGCGATCCGATTCTGAATCTTTGGGAAGTTGGCGTTAGCAAATGCCTCCATCTTTCTTACACCACCATGTCCAACGCAAAACCTAGAATCGTCATCGGCGGCACGATTGCCATCGACCATGTGAAAACACCTGATGCGGAAGCCACCCATTTGCTCGGAGGCTCGGCGGCTTATGCGGCGCTTGCGGCATCTTTTTTCACGCAGCCAGTTTCGTTGGTCGGCATCATCGGTCATGATTTCCCGCAACAGCATCTCGACATGCTCGAAGGCCGCGGCGTGTGTCTGAAGGGTGTGGAGCGCTCGCAGCGCGAGTCGTTTACTTGGTCGGGCGAATACCACACCAACATGAACGAGCGCACGACCCACCGCGTCGGCCTCAATGTTTTGGAAAACTGGCAGGTCCGCATTCCGGACGAAATCCGTACCGCTGACATCGTCGTGCTCGCCAACATGTCGCCGGACAACCAATTGGAAATGCTCGGTCAGATGGAGAAGGGGAAATCGCCCGAGGAAAAACCATTTGTGATCGCTGACACGATGGATCTTTGGATCAACATCGCCAACGAGCGCTTGCACGATGTGTTGCCGCATCTCGATCTTTTTGTGCTCAACGAAGGTGAGGCTCGCGAACTCGCGGGCACGCACAATCTCGTCAAGGCCGGACGCATGTTGCTCGACAAAGGCCCCCGTCATGTGGCTGTGAAACTCGGTGAATTTGGTGCGATGTTGTTCTCCGCCAATGGCGGCGAAGCACCGGAAATTTTCCGCGCAAGCGCATGGCCGCTTGAGACCGTTGCCGATCCGACCGGTGCGGGCGACACATTCCTCGGCGCGATGGCTGGCTACCTCGGCGCCAGCGGCAAGCGATCCTACGACGCGTCATTGCTTCGCCAAGCAGTGGTGCAAGGCTCGATGCTTGCATCATTCACCTGCGAGGCATTCTCGACGCGCCGCCTGGAATCTTTGTCGTCAACTGATCTCGCCGAGCGCCTGCGTCTTTTCCGAGATGCGACGCATTGGTGATTGAGGTCGTATTCTCAATTGCCTGCCGCAGATCGCACACGCGCGAGGTAAATTGGGCATGAATTTCGTCCACAAGGGCCTTGCGCGGCGGCATGCGCGCAGTTAAGCCAGCGCTGTCATGGCAGCCATCAATTCCAATTTCCTCAAGCTCAAGGCAGGTTACCTCTTTCCCGAAATCGCTCGTCGCGTGAAAGCATACGGCGAGGCACACCCGGATCTCGCGGCTCGCATCATTCGCTGCGGCATTGGTGATGTGACCGAGCCCCTGCCGCCCGCATGCGTGAAAGCGATGCACGAGGGAGTGGATGAAATGGCTAGCCGCGAAAGTTTCAAGGGTTACGGCCCTGAGCAAGGCTACGAATTTCTTCGTCAGGCCATCGTCGACAACCAGTTTGCCAACCTTGGTATCTCAGCAGATGAGGTTTTCATTTCCGACGGATCAAAATGCGACACGGGCAACATCCTCGACATCTTTGGCCATGGCAACACCATCGCCATCACCGACCCGGTTTATCCCGTCTATGTCGACACCAATGTGATGGCCGGCAATACAGGCGATGCCGATGAAAAAGGCGCCTACGCGGGTCTGCTTTATCTCGAGTGCAACGCGGCCAATGGCTTTGTCGCCGATGTGCCTGCACAGAAAGCCGACATCATCTATCTCTGCTTTCCCAACAATCCGACCGGCGCCGTCGCCACGCGCGCGCAACTCGAAGCCTGGGTGAAGTACGCAAAGCAAAACGACGCGATCATTCTATTCGATGCCGCCTACGAGGCTTTCATCCAAGATCCGGCCATCCCTCGCTCGATCTTTGAAATCGATGATGCTCGCGACTGCGCGATCGAATTCCGTTCGTTTTCGAAAAATGGTGGCTTCACTGGCGTGCGCTGCGCGTATGTCGTCATCCCGAAAAGTGTCACCGGCAGAGCGGCCGATGGTAGTCGCGTTCCTCTCCATCAACTTTGGAGCCGTCGTCACAGCACGAAGTTCAATGGTGCCAGCTATCCGGTGCAAAAGGCTGCGGCTGCCGTCTTTTCCGAAGAAGGCAAAAAGCAGGTCGCCGCGCTCATCGAACACTACATGGGCAACGCCAGACTCCTTCGTGAGGCAGCCACTGCGGCTGGGCTTCCAGTCTTTGGTGGAGTGAACGCTCCCTATGTCTGGGTTGGTTGCCCGAAAGGCCTCAGCTCGTGGGACATGTTCGACAAAATGCTCAACGAAGCCCAAGTCGTGATCACTCCCGGCTCTGGTTTCGGCTCTGCGGGAGAAGGTTACTTCCGCATCTCGGCATTCAACTCCCGCGCGAATGTTGAGGAAGTTTGCCGCCGACTGAAATCGCTCGTTGCGTAAGCTCCTGTCGCAATCTCAATACTCGCGCTCGAGCATATGAGTGGCGATTTCCTGAAGCCTTGAGGCACCTTTGCCAAGTGGCTTGAGAGAATCCATCGCGGCCTTGGTAAGCTTTGCCGCCTCTCTGCGCGAGGCCTCGAGGCCGATGACCGAGGGGTAAGTGGTTTTCTCGACCGCTTGATCCTTGCCTGCGGTTTTGCCGAGGACCTCGGTGCTTTGAGTGACATCGAGGATGTCGTCGATGACCTGAAAGGCGAGGCCGAGGTGATAGCCGAAATTGGTGAGCGCCTTAAGCTTTGCGGGGGATGCGTTGGCGGTCATGGCACCGAGGCGCAGCGATGTGGTGAGCAGTGCGGCGGTTTTTGCTTCGTGGATACGAACGAGTTCTCGCTTGCCGAGCTTTTTGGATTCGCCTTCGAGATCCATCACCTGACCGCCGATGAGTTGCTTGCTGCCACCGCAGTTTGCTAGTTCAGCGACATACTCACGCGCGCCGTAGCGTTTGCTCGCTGGTGTTTTGGCAAGCACGATGAAAGCTTCGGTGAGCAGCGCATCGCCGCAAAGCACCGCCATGCCTTCGCCATAAACCTTGTGACAGGTTGGGCGGCCGCGACGGAGGTCGTCGTCGTCCATCGCTGGAAGGTCATCATGCACGAGCGAATAGGTATGCATCAGCTCGACCGCGCATGCCGGTGCAAGGGCTTTGGAAACTTTTCCTCCGCAGGCTTCAGCGGCGGCGAGGCAAAGCACCGGGCGCAAGCGTTTGCCACCGGCAAAGACCGCGTAGCGCATGGCTTCATGAATCGTCGATGGCCGCTCTGTTGCCTTGGGCAAAAAAGCATCCATCGCCGCATCGACCTTCGCTGCGCGGGTTGCGAGGTAGGATTTGAGAGTCATGATCGAAGAGGGTGGATCGTGGATGATGGTGGTGATCTTCGATCTTCCGCAAGCTCTCCGAGTGCTTCTTAAAGGATTTCCGCGATTTGCACGGCATTGAGCGCGGCGCCTTTGCGGACTTGATCGCCGACGACCCAGAGGTCGAGGGCGTTGTCGCAGACGATGTTTTTACGGATGCGTCCTACGAGGCAATCGTCTTTGCCGGTCGTGTCGAGCGGCATGGGGAAAAGCTTGTTGGCTGGATCATCGACCACCTTGATGCCGGGTTTGCCGGCGAAGGCGGCGCGTGCGGCTTGCACATCGACAGGGCGCTTGAAACTCGCGGTGATCGACACTGAGTGTGAGCGGTAGACCGGCACTCGCACACAGGTGCAGGAAACTTTGAGCTCCGGAAGATTCATGATCTTGCGGCCTTCGTGAAGCATCTTGAGTTCTTCTTTCGTGTAGCCGCTGTCGGTGAAGACATCAACTTGCGGAATCACATTGAAAGCGATCTGGCGTGGGTAAACTTTCGGAGTGAAAGGCTGCCCACTAGCGATCGCCTTCACCTGCTCTTCGAGTTCGACGATGCCTTGGGCACCGGAACCCGACACCGCTTGGTAGCTTGAAGCGATGATCGACTCGAGCCCGAACGCCTCATGAAGCGGCGCGAGTGCCATCAGCGAAATGATCGTCGTGCAGTTTGGATTTGCGATGATGTTGCGCGGACGGTTTTTGGCGGCAGCGGGATTGATTTCCGGAACGACCAGCGGCACATCGGGGTCCATGCGAAAGGCCGACGAGTTGTCGATCACCACTGCGCCTGCGGCTGCGGCCGAGGGGCCGAATTCCTTTGAGATTACACCGCCCGCGCTAAAGAGCGCGATATCGACATCACCAAACGATTCATGGGTGAGCTCCTCGACGAGGATTTCCTCGCCGCGAAAGTTCATTTTTTTTTCAGCCGAGCGTGCCGACGCGAGAAGTTTGAGCTTACCCAACGGAAAATTCCGTTGTTCAAGACACAGGAGCATTTCAACGCCGACGGCACCCGTCGCGCCCACGATTGCCACATGAGGAGGATTCATTGCTTTGGCCGGCGCATTGGGCCGGGCGGCGGAGCATAACAAGTCCGCCCCTCATGGCAAACGATTCGTGAGGCCGCTCAATACTGCTGGATAAAGAGCGAGTAGTTGTCGGCGTTTCGCACGCGCTTGGCTATATCGAGGTTCACATTGCGGCCATTGGAAACATAGAGGACCGTTGGGGTGTTGAATCCGCGAGCGCTACGGGATTGGGATTGCTCGATGTAAGCAAAGTCTTGGGTTCCCGCAGCGTTGTGGCTCAGTTCGTGGGCGAGCACACCTTCGGCGAGAAATCCGCCGTTGATTTGGGTCTTGTTGAGGCTGAGAGATGCAGCGCCGTTCGCTCTAGTGTGAGCGGCGACCGATACGCGGTCTTCGAATCCAGCCACGCTGCCTTCGAAGAGGCTGATCGTGTATTTGCGGCTGCGGGCTTTGTTGTCCATGAGGCGGATGTGCTTGAGGACTTCTTGGCGGCAGGAATCATCGGTCGAGCCGAAAACAAAGGCGAGGTTGCGTTGCGCGTTGGCGTCGTTGGCTTCAAGGCTTTGCTTGGCGCGGGAAATCGATTGAAGGGTGTTGGCCCAAAGTCTTTGGGTCTGTGCGGCCTCGGAGGGGCTCGCGTTGAGCACAGTCGGCTCCATGCCTGGCGTGATGGGAGCACCGCCACCGCTCTGGGTTTGGCAAGAGGTGAGTGAGGAACCGATGATGGCGAGGATAAGGAGCGAGGATGAACGGATATGCTTCATAAGATTTTTTTGGGATAGTTCAAATATCGCGCCGCAAGAATTGCGAATCAATCTTTAAATTCCGAAATTTTTTCATCAGCGAAAAACCGCTTCAACTCAACGCATTGCAAACGCTCAAGCGTGATATTCTTGGATGCTTTGCACCGTGAGCTCCTTTTCCTTGAGCGAGCGAATCGCCTTCACCGAGGCTTCGGCGGCGGCAAGGTTGGTCGCGTGGGAAATTTTCTGCGCGATGGCTGTCGAGCGGATTTGTACTTCATCGGCGCGGGCCTCGTGTCCGCTCGGCGTGTTGATGACAAAGTGGATCTCGCGGTTTTTCATCATGTCGATGACATTCGGGCGCGCTTGTTCAGCGAGCTTGAAGAGTCGGTTTGATGGAATGCCCTCGGCGCTGAGTCGCGTGTGCGTGCCACCGGTCGAGTAGATCGAAAAGCCGAGTGCTGAGAGATCGCGCGCGACGGCAACAGCGCGGTCCTTGTCGCGATCCGAGACCGAGAGGAAGACATTGCCGGAGGTCGGCAGCGGGTTGAATGCGGAGATCTGCGACTTGGCGTAGGCCATGCCCCAGTCGCGGTCGATGCCCATTACTTCGCCAGTCGATTTCATTTCTGGGCCCAGCACGATGTCGATGCCGGGAAAGCGGTTCCACGGAAAGACCGCTTCTTTCACCGAAAAGTGTGGCGGCACGATGGTTTCGGTGAAACCGAGATCCTTGAGCTTGTGACCGAGCATCACCTTGGCGGCAAGTTTCGCGAGTGACACGCCGGTGGCTTTTGAAACGAAGGGCACGGTGCGCGAGGCGCGTGGGTTGACCTCGATCACATAGAGTTGCTCGTCCTTCACGGCGAACTGGATGTTCATCAGGCCGATGACTTTGAGTTCGCGTGCGAGGTCTTTTGCGGCGCGGACGATTTCCGCCTTGATGGCATCGCTGAGCGAAAATGCGGGGATCACGCAGGCCGAATCGCCCGAGTGGATGCCGGCCTGCTCGATGTGTTCCATGATTGCGCCGACAACCGAGGTTTCGCCATCGCTGATGCAATCGACATCGACTTCGGTCGCATTGTCGAGGAAGCGGTCGACGAGCACCGGACGCTCGGGCGAGGCGGTCACCGCTTCGCGCATGTAGCGGGAGAGTTCGTCGTCGGAATAAACGATCATCATCGCGCGTCCGCCGAGCACGAAGGAGGGACGGACGAGCACCGGGTAACCAATGCGGTTGGCGATGGCGAGGGCCTCGTCCTCGTTGGTCGCGGTGCCGGCATCGGCTTGCTTGAGCTTGAGCTTGTCGAGCAGCGCAGAGAAAAACTTCCGGTCCTCGGCGAGTTCGATCGATTTCGGCGATGTGCCGATGATGGGCACGCCGTGGCGTTCGAGATCGGCGGCGAGGTTGAGCGGTGTTTGGCCGCCGAACTGCACGATCACACCAAAGGGTTTTTCCTGATCGCAGATGTTGAGCGCATCTTCAAGCGTGAGTGGTTCGAAGAAGAGTTTATCGGAAGTATCGTAGTCAGTGGAAACTGTTTCTGGGTTCGAGTTGACCATGATCGCCTCGTAGCCGAGCTCCTTCACCGCGAAGGCGGCGTGCACGCAGCAGTAGTCGAACTCGATGCCTTGACCGATGCGGTTGGGTCCACCGCCGAGGATGATGATTTTTTTCTTATCGGTTTCGCGCGCTTCGTTTTCGTCGCCGTAGGTTGAGTAGAAATACGGTGTGTAAGCTTCGAACTCTGCGGCGCAGGTATCGACCAGACGATAGGTCGGAATGATGCCGGATTTTTTTCGCTCATCGCGCACAGCGTCTTCGTGAATGTCGCGCGACTTGGCGATCTGGCGGTCGGAAAAGCCGAGTTTCTTGGCGCGACGCAAATCGGTCGACGCGAGCGCCTTGCCTTCATCAGCGATTTCTTTCAGGTGCTGAAGAAACCAAGGATCGATTGCGGTGGCGGCGTGGACTTCTTCGATCGTCCAGCCATTCACGAAAGCGGTTTGCAGCCAGAAAATGCGCTCGGCATTCGGGATTTGCAGCTTGCGGGTGATTTCCTCCTTCGTGGCGTTTTGCGGCTCCTTGCTGTCGAAGCCGAAACCCCAGCGGCCAGTTTCCAGGGAGCGCAGGCACTTCTGCATGCTTTCCTTGAAGGTGCGACCGATGGCCATTGCTTCACCGACCGACTTCATTGACGTCGTGAGCACCGGGTTGGCGGTGGGGAATTTTTCGAAAGTGAATCGCGGGATCTTGGTGACCACATAGTCGATGGTCGGCTCGAATGAGGCGGGTGTTTCGCGGGTGATGTCGTTGGGCAGTTCGTCGAGCGTGTAACCGACGGCAAGTTTCGCGGCGATTTTCGCGATCGGGAACCCGGTGGCCTTCGAGGCGAGCGCCGACGAGCGAGAAACGCGCGGGTTCATCTCGATGACGATCATGCGTCCGGTTTTTGGATCGGTTGCAAACTGGATGTTCGATCCGCCGGTTTCGACTCCGATTTCGCGAATGACCGCAAACGACGCGTCGCGCATGATTTGATACTCGCGATCGGTGAGGGTTTGGATCGGCGCGACCGTGATCGAGTCGCCTGTGTGCACGCCCATCGGATCAAGATTTTCGATCGAGCAGATCACCACGCAGTTGTCCTTGCGGTCGCGCATGACCTCCATTTCGAATTCCTTCCAACCGAGCAATGACTCCTCGATGAGGACTTCGGAAACTGGCGATAGGTCGAGTCCGCGCGTGATGATTTCCTCAAACTCCTCGCGGTTGTATGCGATGCCGCCGCCCTGACCGCCGAGCGTGAAGGCCGGGCGGATGATGAGCGGGAAGCGACCGATTTCCTCCGCAACCTTGCGCGCTTCTTCCATCGTGTGGGCAGTGCCCGAAAGTGGCAGGTCGAGGCCGATCTTGAGCATTGCCTCCTTGAAACGCTGACGGTCCTCGCCCTTGTCGATCGCATCGGCATTGGCACCGATCATGCGCACCTTGTGCTTGTCGAGCGTGCCGGACTTGAAGAGCGACATCGAAGTATTGAGCGCGGTCTGGCCGCCGAGAGTCGGCAGCAAGGCATCGGGTTTCTCGCGGATGATGATTTTTTCGACGACCTCAGGAGTGATCGGCTCGATGTAAGTGCGATGCGCAAACTCCGGATCGGTCATGATGGTCGCCGGATTGGAGTTCACCAAAATGACCTCGTAGCCTTCCTCCTTGAGCGCCTTGCAGGCTTGAACGCCGGAGTAGTCGAACTCACAGCCTTGGCCGATGACGATCGGGCCGGAACCGATGACGAGAATTTTGCGGATCGAGGTGTCTTTGGGCATGGTGGGTGCGGGTGGGCGCCTTGCGTTGGCGGCTAAATTGGGCGGTGTGTGGCAGGGAATACGGGGCTTGTAAAGGGTGGGATTGTATCGCGTCTCAATTTTCCGGGAGCGGGGGCAGGAGCGGGGCGTCAGGGTTGAAATCGGGCGGCAGCGTGTCCTGGAATTCTGGCGGCATGGACCCGCCATCGCTGGGGCCGCCGCGAGGCATGCGGGCGTAGAGGTCACTGGGCCAAGCCTGAACGGCCATGGTTTCGCCCTTGTAGATCAGTGAGACGGTTTGCCCGTAATAGGTCACCGCGCCAAAAAGCGGGTCGCCGACACCGCCGGCCTTGGGAATCGTGTAGATCATGCGCAGTGATTCCTCGCCGCCGACCCAATCAAAGGGCAAGGTGTTCCAAAACTGGTTGACCCACGAGTTGTCCTCGAGCTGAACGATCTCGCCCTTGCTGTTGCGGTTGAAAAACATCACCGAGACCGCGAGCTCTGAGATGTCGATTTCCTCGGTGGGGGCCTTTTGCACGGGAATCGTGAGAACGACCTGCTCGCCACTTTCGTAATTGGGGTTTTTGAAAATCCGCACCCGGCCAAGAGAGAGTTTGCCGAGCATCGCATCGGGTTTGTCGAAGCCGTCGCGCAATTTTTTTGCCGCGAGTTCGTAGTATTTTCCCGCTTGGGAAATGCCCATTTCGAAGATCTTTTGGTAGTGCGAGGTCGCGG
>JBEEOX010000017.1:0-13760 GCA_041191425.1 Verrucomicrobiota bacterium
AGTGTCACTGCCACGGCAGCTACCAGGAGCCAAATGAGCGTGTAAATCAGTGCTGAACTGGCTGGCGAGTGACTCAGCACATCATAGCGAAGGTATAGAAAACCGAGGCTGATTACGATCAAGGCCATCATGCCGATCGCGCGATCCATGAAAACGCTCAACAAAGCGGCTGCCTTGTTGTTTCGAGCTTCGCGCATGGTCAGGAACATTTTCACCACATCTCCGCCAGTTGATCCCAACATGAACAGGTTGAAAAACATTCCGATCATGAAAAGTTGCCATGTCTTCACCCACCGCATCTCGATGCCTTGCACAAGGAGGAGAATTTTCCAACGCACGGTCGCAAGGAATGAGGAAACGAAAAACACTGCAACCCCGATCCACAGCCAACTCCAGTTGGCCTTGCGCAGAGCTTCTACCATCTGGGTCCGTTTGCCCGGATCGTGGAAGACCCACCAAAGCAGGCCGATGGTGACGCCAATTTGAAGCGTGGTGAAAAGCGCTTTTTTCATGGGTTTTTTAAGAAGGCGCGCTGGTAGAATGTGAAATTTGGATCTTCCAATTTTCTGTCATCGATGTGGTCGCGTCGTATCGATTTCAGAAATCAGATGGCAAAATGCCTGCGCTACTTGGGTGCCGAGTTATTTTCAGGTGGCGCTGATTGCGGCTCGGATTGCTTCTTATCGCCATCAGATAGTGGGACATTGGCAGGTGAAGCGGGTTTCTGCCCCATGGCGATTGCGAGATTTTCCTTGGCGTCTTTTAGATTCGGATCGAGCTCGAGAGCACGACGAAATTTGGCGATTGCCTCATCGGATTTCCCTTGGCGGTACAGAATGAAACCATAGTTGTTGATCAGAGCTGGGTTGTTGGGTTCTTTTTTGAGGAGTTCCAAGTAGATTTCAGCCGCCTCTGCGATACGACCCGACATGGTCAACGAGTCGGCAACGCTTTTGTCATACTTGAGTTCGCCCGGTTTGCCTTCTGGCGATGGCACCGTGCTGGCCCCATTGGGGTTGTCCTTGTTGCCCAAGGCACTGGCAAGATTGTCGCTAGCATCCTTGAGATTGGGCGTGATTTCAAGCGCGCGGCGAAACAGAGGGATCGCTTCCTCATTTTTGCCCTGCTTGCAGAGGGCGACGCCGCAGTTGTTCAGGACCGAGGAATCGTTGGGAGCAAAGCCGAGGATTTCTTTGTATTTGGCTTCGGCCTCGGGAAAGCGACCCAAGGTGAGCAGCGCGTTGGCGAGGTTCACATGAAATATCGGCAAACTTGGCGTCAGCCTACAGGCCTCGGAAGCATGATGAATTGCTTCGGCTCCTTCGCGTTCAGCCGCAGCTTGGTCTCCTTTTTGTTGAAATATTTGCGATCGTGCGAGGAGGCTTGAGGCGAGGTTATTGTGAGTTTCGCCAAGGTCGGGTCGCAGGCGGGTGGCATTCTGGAAATGGTAATGGGCTCCATCGAGATCACCGCGCGAGGATTTTTTGGCACCCAAACGATTGTGGGCCTGCCAAGCGTTGTTGTTGTGCTTGAGGGTGTACTCCCACATGTGATCCTCATCCTGCCAGAATGTCGATTGACGAAAGGCAAGGCAGGCAAATGCCAGCAACAAGACAGATCCCGCGATGCAAAATCCTCGCTTTGGGCTGTCTTTCAAGCGATTGAAAAATAACACCAAGCCTGCACACGCGAAGGCCACGATGCTGATCATGGGTTTGTAAACAAAGTGATCCGCCACCCATGTGATGCGCATGTAGGAGATGGTCACAAACCCGAGGACGGGCGCGACCATGAGCAGGAAAAAACCAATCACAAAAAGGGCGTGGTGCCCCCATTGGGATGGAAAGGTGGCGTTGCGTTTTCTCCAAATCCACCAGAGTCCAGCAAAAAACAGGGGCCATGCGAGCAGCATCCAAAACTTCGGCGGATCGACCTCCCAACGAGGGTAGATTGGCAACAGCCCCACTGGCCATAAGACCGTTGCGATGTAGTGAAATACTCCCATGCCTGAAATCGCCATGCGGGAGAGGAACCCGTCCAATGAGAGCAAATTGCCGATAATGATCTTTTCCTCACCGATGGCACGGCCCCACTGGTAGTGAATGGTCACAAGCCCTAGCACGATTGAGATCGCGAACAAAGGCAGTGAGCGCATGATGTCGCGCTTGGTGATTTCAGATCGTTTCCACCAAGCGTACAGCAATGTCACCACTGGGAAGGCGACGATCGAAGTTTTTGCCAACATCGACAGCAGGAAGAAAACGATGGATAGAACATAGAGCCGCTTCCGTTTGAAAGCATTGGATTCTTCGTCCTGGCCGACCCAGTACATGCAGGAAAGCATGAAGAGTGGCATCGAGAGGGTGTTTTTAATTTCGGAAATCCACGCGACGCTTTCGATGCAGATCGGATGAATCGCGAATACGAGTCCCGACAGCCAGGCGCCGGGTATCCTCATTTTTGCGAGCAAAACCCAAAAAAGTAGCGCGCCTGCGGTGTGAAAAAGAATCGTGGTGACATGGTAGCCAGTCGATTCCATGCCAAAGAAGGGCCATTGCGCCCAAAGCACGGTGTAGGAGAGCGGGAAGTAGTCGGCGCCATCGGGGTCGACCCAAAGTTTTTTGAGCGTTCCCAAGCTGTCGGTGGGGACATTCGGGTCGGGCGATAGGCGGTGCTGCACGGTGAGGTTCGCCGTCAGCATTTGGTCATCGTCCCATAGCCAATCGCCATGATATGTCGGGGAATAAACCCACAAGCATGCGAGTATGATGAGCGCTGCCTTGAAGATGCGGTTTTGGAAACCTTCCATGCGACACTCGTTCGGGGATGACTGAGCCAACTGAGGCGCTTGTGTCATCTCCGGTGAAGGTGCGGATTCGACCTGAGCTGCGGCGACAGCCTTCTTGGGTTTGATTTTTATGCGTTGCTTCATGGGTTTTCCTTCCCGCAGCACTGCTTGAACTTCTTGCCCGAACCGCAGGGGCAGGGGGCGTTTCTGCCAGTGGTTTCAATCGAGAAGCTGGGTTTGCGCTTGGGCAGGTTGAGCTTGAGTGTCGGGGCCTCGTCGCCATCGGTGCCAGGTACTCGGTCTGAGTTACCGGTGACGGCCATGTTGTTTTTTGTAAGAACCTGTTCGCCGCCTTGGAGTTGCTGCGGTTGGCTGTGGAGTTGCTTGAGGAAGGCCTCGAGGTTGGCGGCCGAGCGGAAAAGGTTTTGCAGGGCCTCGCGCTTGATCGAATCCATGAGCGTGACGAAGAGTTCGTAGGCTTCGTTTTTGTATTCGATGAGCGGATCCTTCTGGCCTTGGGCGCGGAGACCAACGCCTTCGCGGAGCGCATCCATGCTGTAAAGGTGCTCCTGCCATTGCTTGTCGATGGCAGCGAGAACCATGCGGCGCTCCTCCTGATCGAGTACCTCGGCAGGGAGGTTTCCAACGCGGCTTTCGTAGGCTTCACTGACCTTGGCGATGAGAATCTCGGTGATGGAGGCCGCATCGTTGGCGGATGCGAAATCTGAGGCGCTGACTCCGAGAGGCAAGGTGCTGTTGATTTCTTGCGCAAGGGCCGCGAGGTCGGGGCTGCCTTCTTGATCGGCGAGGAAGCCATTCACAAAGGAGGGAATCGTTTCGTTGATGATCTCATTGACGAGGTCGCGCGGGACTTCGGTGGTGAGAACTTCGTTGCGGTAGCCATAAACGACCTCGCGCTGCATGTTCATCACATCGTCGAAATCGAGCACGCGCTTGCGCCAGGTGTAGTTGCGTTGCTCGACGCGTTTCTGGGCGGTCTCGACCGACTTGTTGAGCCATGAGTGCTCAAGCGCTTCACCTTCCTTCATGCCGAAGCGCTCCATCATCGCGGTCATGCGGTCGGCGGCAGCGAAGTTGCGCATGAGGTCATCTTCAAACGAGATGAAGAACTGCGATCGACCCGGGTCGCCTTGGCGGGCGCAGCGTCCGCGGAGCTGACGGTCAATGCGGCGCGACTCGTGGCGCTCGGTGCCGATGACGAAGAGTCCGCCAAGCTCGGCGACGCCCGGGGCGAGTTTGATGTCGGTTCCGCGTCCGGCCATGTTGGTGGAAACGGTGACCGCGCCAGTGTGACCTGCGCGCGAGACAATTTCCGCCTCTTGTTCGTGAAACTTCGCGTTGAGGACCGAGTGGGGGATCTTCGCGCGCTTGAGCATGCGCGAGAGGGTTTCGGAAGATTCCACCGAAGCCGTGCCGACGAGGCAGGGTTGACCGATCGAATGGGCCTCTTCGATCTTGGCAATGACTGCGTTGAATTTTTCGCGGCGGGTTTTGAAGACCTGATCGTTTTCGTCGACGCGCGTGTTGGGTCGATTGGTGGGAATGGGAAGGACATCGAGGCGATAGATGTCGTGAAATTCTGCGGCCTCGGTTTCGGCGGTGCCGGTCATTCCCGCGAGTTTTTCGTAGAGGCGGAAGTAGTTCTGAATCGTGATCGTCGCGAAAGTTTGTGTTTCCTTTTCGATGGCAACACCTTCCTTCGCTTCGACCGCTTGGTGGAGCCCATCCGACCAACGGCGGCCCGGCATTTCACGGCCGGTGTTTTCATCGACGATGACGACCTTGCCGTCCTTCACGACATACTGCACATCCTTTTCAAACACGCAGTAGGCTTTGAGGAGTTGGGAAATGTTGTGAATCTTTTCTGCCTGCGAATCCATGCGGACTTGAAGCGATTCCTTGGCGGTGGCCTTTTGCGCGTCGTTGAGTTCGTGGTTCGTGTCGATGTCGGCGTAGAGCGTGCCGAGATCGGGTAGGGTGAAGGCATCGGGGTCGCCGGGTGAGAGGAAATTGCGACCCATTTCCATCAGGTCCGAGTCGTTGCTCTTTTCGTCGATCACGAAGTAAAGCTCCTCCTTGAGGTCGAAGAGTTCCTTCTTCTGCGCGTCCTGATGGAATGAGAGTTCGGCTTTTTCGAGGAGGCGGCGCATCTCGGGCTCCTCCATGAAGCGCATCAACTGACGGTTGCGCGGTTGGCCGAGCTTGAGTTTGTAAAGCGCGCGTCCGGCACCCTCTTTGTCGCCCGCATCGAGGAGTTGTTTCGCCTCGCTGGCGGTTTCGTTGCAAAGCTGGGTCTGGCGTTTGACGAGTTGTTCGACCGCTGGCTTGTACTTGTCGTATTGTTGCGACGAGTGGGAGGAGGGACCCGAAATGATGAGGGGCGTGCGGGCCTCGTCGATGAGGATCGAGTCGACCTCGTCGATGATGGCGATGTAGTGGCCGCGTTGGACTTGTTCGTCCTTGGTCGAGGCCATGCCATTGTCACGAAGGTAATCGAAGCCAAATTCGGCATTCGTGCCGTAGGTGATGTCGCAGGCGTACTCTTCGCGACGTTCCCAGGGTGGCATTTGGTTTTGAATGCAGCCGACGCTGAGTCCAAGGAAGCGGTAGAGCGCACCCATCCAGTCCGAGTCGCGGCGGGCAAGGTAGTCGTTGACCGTGACGATGTGGACGCCGAGGCCGGTAAGGGCGTTGAGATAAACCGGCAGCGTTGCAACGAGGGTTTTGCCTTCGCCGGTTTGCATTTCGGCGATCATACCGCGATGGAGGGCAATGCCACCGATCAACTGCACATCGAAGTGGACCATCTCCCAAAGGATCGGATGATCATTGACCGTGATTGTGGTGCCGCACATGCGGCGTGCGGTGTTCTTCACGACCGCATAGGCTTCGGGAAGAATTTGCTCGAGGTATTTCGCACGGGCTTTTTGGAAATTTTCTTCGGCGTCATGGAAGGCGGCCTTGGCGGCTTCGATGGATTCCGGCGTGGCCTCGACCGAGGTGGGAAGTTGGGAAAATTCGCTGCGCAGCGGAGCGAGGCGGGCTTCGAGATTTTTTGCCGTGACGGCGAGCTCATCGGCCGACATGCGTTCGATCGCTGGCTTCGGTGGGGCATTGAGCGCGTGATAACGCGAGAGGTGGGCCTGCCACATGCGGGTCATTTCCCGCAGTTTCTCCTCGGGCTCCCGCTGGAGGGCTTCCTCGATTTCATTGATGCGGGCGACCGTCGGCCGAATGCGGCGCACTTCGCGCTGGTTCTTGCTGCCGACGATTTTTTGGAGAATCCACTTGATCATGTGACGCTGGGGGTAGGGCGGAAGTAACCGCCGGGCCGCAGGAAATACACTGGGCCGCGAGCGCTTGCAAGCGCCGGAGAACAGCGGAGGCACTTAAGTTTAACGCTTAAAAAGCGACCGATCCGCAGTGTTAGGCGTTCGAACCTCAATGGCTCATCGGGCTCTCGCCCGAGGCATCGCCGAGGTGGCTCATGTTTTCCGGCAGGAAGCGTTTGAAGCGGGTCTTGTCGATCGACTTCATGTAGGCCTCTTCGGGCGAGATCATGCCCTCGCGGAGTTTCGTCCAAATCGACTCGTCCATGAACTGCATGCCATCGGCTTTGCCGCCGGTGATCACATCGTAGAGTTTTTGGGTCGCGCCTTCGCGGATGATCGCCGATACGGCTGGAGTGGCGAACATGATTTCGTGTACGGCGGTGCGGCCAGGTTTGTCGACGCGCTTGCAGAGGAGCTGGGCGACCACGCCGCGCAGCGAGGCGGCAAGCATGGTGCGAACCTGCGATTGTTGGTCGGCGGGGAACACGTCGATGATACGGTCGACCGTCTTGCGGGCGTTGTTGGTGTGGAGGGTGCCAAAGACGAGTAGGCCGGTTTCGGCAGCGGTGAGGGCGAGTGAAATGGTTTCAAGGTCGCGCATCTCACCGACCAGCACGATGTCCGAATCTTCGCGCATCGCGGCGCGCAGTCCATCGGCGAACGACGGCGTTTGGATGTGCACCTCGCGTTGGGTGATGATGGATCTTTTGTTGCGATGCACAAACTCGATCGGTTCTTCGATCGTGATGATGTGTCGGCTAAAGTTCGTGTTGATGTAATCGAGCAGCGCCGCAAGCGTGGTGGATTTCCCGGATCCCGTGGGACCGGTGACGAGCACGAGGCCCGAGCGCATGTGGCCGAATTCTTTTACGACTTCAGGCACGCCAAGCGCTTCGAGCGAGGCGATCTCGGTGGGGATGAGACGAAAGACCGCGCCGAGGCCGTTTTGTTGCTTGAGGTAGTTGCAACGAAAGCGCGAGTTCTCGTCCATTTCGTACGCAAAGTCGAGGTCGCCAGCCTCGAGGTATTTTTTGAAGGCCGCGGGGTCGCAAATTTCAGCCAGCAAGTTTTTGAAATCTTCGCCTGCGAGCACGCCCTGATCGGGAATGGGTGTCACTGCGCCGTGAGCGCGGATTTTTGGTGGCTGACCTTCCGAAAGGTGAAGGTCGGATCCCTTGTTGGCTACCAGGTAGCGGAAAAACTCGTCGATGCGTGCCATGAGAGGTGGTGAAGATAGGATGGGTGTGAAATGAATCAGGATTGGAGGAAGGACTTCATCTGGGCTTTGTCTTCGCAGCGATAGAGAAGCTCTTCGCGGCTGATCAACCCATCGATGTAGAGTTTGCGCAACGACTCGTCCATGGTGATCATGCCGACATTCTTACCAGTCTGCATGACACCAGGGAGCATGAAGGTTTTGCCTTCACGGATGCAGTTTGAAATTGCAGGCGTGTTGACGAGGAGTTCGAGCGCCATGATGCGTCCGTTGCCATCGGCGCGTGGCACGAGTTGTTGCGAAAGAATGCCACGGAGAGATTCCGAAACCATGATGCGGATCTGGTCGCGCTGATCGGTCGGGAACACATCGAGCACGCGGTCGAGCGTGCGCGGCGCGTTGCCGGTGTGGAGGGTACCGAGCACCAAGTGACCCGTTTCCGCGGCGGTAAGCGCGAGTTGGATGGTCTCGAGGTCGCGCATTTCACCGACCATGATCACATCGGGGTCTTCCCGCAGCGCGCCGCGAAGGGCCTTGGCGAAGGACTCAGTGTGCGTGTGGACCTCGCGTTGGTTGACCTGGCAGCCTTTGGACTCGAACACATATTCAACTGGGTCTTCGAGCGTGAGGATGTGGTCCTCGCGGTCGCGATTGATGAAATCGACAAGGGCCGCGAGGGTGGTCGACTTGCCCGAGCCGACCGAACCCGTGACCAGCACGAGTCCGTTTTGATAGCGCGTGAGAGGCAGGATGTGTTCGAGCGGCAGGCCGAGATCCTCGAGCGAGCGGATGTTGCTGTTGATGATGCGGAACACCATGTCATAGCCGAGGCGCTGCTTGATGACCGAAGCGCGGTAGCGTCCGCTCGGAGAAGAGTAGGCAAAGTCGATGTCGCCGCGTTTTTCAAGCCGCTCCCATTCTGTTTCCGAAAGGAAAGAGCGGGCGAGTTTTTCCGCTTGTTCTGGGGCTAGCGGAGCATGGTCATCCCAAATTGGCGAAAGGGTACCGAAGCGTCTCCATGCGGGTGGATAACCGGTGGCGAGGTGAACATCCGAGCAGTCGTACTCTCGGCCGATTTTAAGGTATTCGTCAACGTGTTCGAGGACCTGATGGGAGGACATGGGTCGTGTTGTAAAGGGCTGGGTATGTGTCGCTTTCGCGATGGGTTTCCTGATTGGAGAGAATGGATGTGGTGATGCGTTGGGTCAGCCACTTTTTGAGGGCGTCGCCGAGCCAGATTTTCAACAGCGGACGGGCAGTGGTCAAGGTGAGACCAAGCAAAGTTCCAAGGACGCTGCGTGATTTTTCCGCGCGTGCGGATTTTTTGCGACGAAAGATCATGCTCGCGGCGAGGCCCGAAACGATGGATCCCGCGAGCCACATCGCGGGTTTGTCGTGCAGCGAATGGCGAATGCGCGCCGGCACATCGAGCTTTTCGCGTAGCGCGTTGGCATCGTGCGTGAGTCGCGAACGGGCTGCGGCGCTGAGCCGGATCAGGCGTTCGATTTCGGATGTTTCTGCAGATTTTCGATCCATTCGCGATCTCGTTGAAATTCGGCACGGGTCACCGGAAAGAGCGGTGCGTGGCCTGATGATTTGCGCAGGAGGATGACGGCGCCGACGATGTGCATCGCGCCGATGGCAAGTGCGGTCCAAAACCACGGCCAACCTGCGAGGTGGGACAGAGCACCGATGCTGCCTGCGAGGAGCAATGACCAGCCGAAGGTGATGCAGAGCACAGCAGCAATAACGCGCGCCACTTTGTTCGAGCCTTTGCGCGCCGCGTCTTTGGCCTCGAGCCGGATCAATTCGGCACGTGTGCTGATGATCGCGAGCAAGGCCTCGATCCAAGTCGACGGGCCATGCGATGGGTCGCGGCCTTCGGGCACGGGCGATGAGTGAGGGTCTGGCATGAAAGGTGACGAATGAGCGACTCATGGCGGATGGGCAAGGTGATGCCATCAGCCGATGCGAGTCTTCGGCGTTGCGACGCGAGTTGAAATCAGCGGCGCGTGATGAGGCCAATGAGGAAGCCAACACCGAGTGCACCTAACACGCACTTGGTGGGGTTTTGGCGAATGTAATCCTCGGCGGTCGAGTGAAGCTCCTGCGCTTTCTCGCGAGTTTCTTGCCAATGTTCGCTGGCCGATTCGCGAAGGTGTTTGGATTTTTCCGCAGCGGTTTGGCGCAATTGCTGGGCGGATTCGAGCGCGCGATCTTTGAGTGCGGCGGCTCTGGATTCGGCGGTGTGCACAAACTCGCGGGCTCTTTCGCCGGCAGCGGCGCGGAGATCGTTGGCGGCCTGAGAGATCGAAGGCGCGCCGGCGGGGGCGGGATGGTCGAGAGATGATACGGAATCAGTCATGGCTTTGTTCGTTGGAATGGCAGGGATCCGGCAGGATGTCCTGAGAGGGAATCATCGCATTTTTGTCGCGCGGCGCAAGAAAGCATCTTGGGATTTCTGCCAGCCTGCGCGTGATTTTTGAGGCCTTACGCGAAAAAACCTATTCGAGCGGGCCGATGCCGATGAGGTCGCGGTCTTCCTTGGCGGCTTCGATGAAGGTCCGATCCATTGAAATCGCCTGTTTCAGATGGCTGCGGGCGCGTTTCTCCTCGCCAAGCGTCCACAGGTAGCAGGCGAGGTTGTAGTGGAAAATAGCCATTTCGAAGAGGCTTTTGGGTCCCTTGAGCAGCCAATTACAGGCAGCCAGCGTATCGCCGGTTTCGTGAAGGCAAAAGGCGGCGCGGAGAAAAAACACTGGCTCGTCCTTGTCGACGAGACAAAGCAATCGGGCGGTGTCCGACGCGCGGTTCCAACACTCGTCCTGCATTTGCGCCGCGAGCCTGATCTCCAAGACCTGCCGCTTCTTCTGCACCTCGGCCGGCAATTCGTTGAGCTCTGCCAACGCTTCATCGGCTAAGCCCAACTCCAGCCAGCCAGTGGCCGCTTGCAGCGTCGCGTGCAGATTCATTGCGGGCACTTTAGGTCGGAGGCTCAGGAGTTAAAGGTTATTTGTTCATGGTGATTCGGAAAGATGAAGAAGCCGCTGCTTCAGGTAGCGCGGTCTCGATGAGACCGCATGAGCTGACAAAGGTAGGGCGTCGCGGCCTCGCGGCGCCGATTCTTGGGAGAGGAAGATTTTTGAACCGCCAAGATGGTGAGGTCGCCAAGGGTGGATGTCGAATGTTGGATTTTGAATGAAGCTGCTTCTTGAGGTAGCGCGGTCTCGATGAGACCGCATCTTCGCCGGAGCTGGGACCGCTGAGGAATGTTTCGACTGAGTCGATGAAATGCGTTGATCAGAGACTGTGGGGATAGGCCCCAAATGAAAGATTTTCTATCAGCTAATAATCCCAACAAATTCCCCGATCACATGAAGTTCATGTAGAGTGTCTGGATTGAGCGTTATAGGTTTGAAATTATGATCCATCGAATCAGGGCGGAGTTGGACACTGCAATGTGACCAAGAATCTTCCCTCACTGCTTTCTCGCTCTGATAGACTTTCACCGTGTATTGCCCACCAGTCTCCGAGTCCTGGATGTCACGACTTCGAACGATGACCACTTTGCCATTCCTCGATCCGTCAGGTGCTTCGCGGAAAAGACACCAGGATCCGTTTGGGATACGGCGGTTCATGGACTCACCAACGACTTGGGCGATAAAAAATCCAGGTTTTGCGGTGAAGTGGTCAGGAAGTTCGGCGTATCGGCAATCCTGAAGCCATTGTTCCTTGCTGAAGTCTCCGGCCGCAACTTTGACGTCGAAGATGGGAACGGCGTTCGGGCAATCGGCTACCTCTTCGAGCGACAGGATGCGGAATGGGTATGCGGGTGGAGTTGTTGGGATTTCAGCTTCTTCAAATTCCGGCAGCAGCGCACCCACTCCCTGTGTCTGGATGAAGAGGTTAGTCTCGGGATCGGTGGAATATACGTAGCAACCTTTGGTGCCGCGCGTCATCAAGGTGCGGTAGGTGTTTTTGATGATGAGGTCGGCTTTGGCTTTGGCCTGCGCGCGATTTGTTTTGAGCAAGCCTTTGTATCCCTTGATGGAGGAATCCCCACTTGAGCGTTTCGCGGCATCGGTCACGACCTTGCCATTGCGGACGACCAGATCGGGTCCGATGATCACGCCGACGTAGTCGAGCTCCAACCCTTGACATGTGTGGATGCAGCCGACCTCGCGGACTGAGTCGGGTTTAAGAATCCAGAGGGCTCCATCTTCGTTGAGATTCCATTTCGCTTTGAATGCTCCGCCGTCGAGTTGGATGTCGTGTCCTGATGGGTTGTTTTTCTTTGTGATCCAGTCCCAGCAATAACCGGCCACCATACGGGCGCTGTTGCTAACGCGGTTGCGCCGCTCGATGAGGTCCTTGAGTTCGTTTGCTGTGGTGCAGACCTTGAATTCGTAATTCGAGCCTTCGAGGGTTGTGTTGGCAGTTTCACGGATTTGCAGAAGCCGATCTACCCAGGCGAGGTAGCCATCCGAGCCATTACACCGAAACTGGGAAACAAGATCCATCTCCGTGATGGTAGCACCGAGGGATTCAGCCCATTCACGGATCTTGGATTTTTGCCCGATGTCTTTCCAATGAATGCGTTGGTCCTCATCGAGGAAGAAGACGGTGAAGGTGGAGGCATTAATCAGCTCCTTAATCTGGTTTTCGCCTAGATTGCTGAAGAGGCCGGATTTCTCGTTGAGGCGATGGGCTTCATCGACGATGAGCCCACCGAAACTGTTAGCGAGCGTATCGGTGAAGGCCCCTGAGCCGACAAAGAGATTGGAGATACGGGATTTTTTCAGGGTGCGGGTGAGCTTCGCCTCGTAGACGGCGCGCGGTGCGCTGTTCTTTGTGACATATTTTGTCGCGAGATCGCGGTTGGTGAGCTCGACGAGGAGATTAATGGCGACCACGGTTTTTCCAGTGCCAGGGCCACCGTTGACGATGAGGACATTCTTGTTTTCTGGGGTGGAGGCGGTGGCGAGAGCGAGGGCGGTTTCGTAAACAAGTTTCTGTTCGTCGATGAGGTAGAACTCGCGGTTGCCCTGAATCATCGAGGCAAGGTGATCGGCCAGGCTTTTCGATGGGCGAATCCTACCATCGCGTATGCGATACATGGTTTCGCCCTTATCGCCGTATTTCACGTGGGCCTTGATGAAGGCGCGGAGTTTCAGTGCGTCGTCTTTCAGGAAGGCCGGTGCGGCCTTGGTGTGTTCGGCGTAGAACGGCGCGTGGATTATGGAGCCGGATTCGCAGTTGTGCAGGTAGGCGCAGGGGCGAAGGTGGATGGGATCAAGGCGGACACTTTCATTAAAGTCCTCAATGAGCATGGCGTAGGACCACGCTTGATAAGAAGGGTGACTCACTTCTCGCTCTCTGCCACCGACAAAAGTGCTTACGATCGCGTCCTTGCGAGTGGCCGCTACTTTTTGCCACTGCTTCAGCTCGACGATGACCGCGGTATGCTGTCGGTCGTGGTTGGTGCCAGTGAGGATCATGTCGATCCGCTTGCCGGTCTGCGGGATGTTGTATTCGATTGCGACGCCGGTATCTTGAGGTATGTCTGGATCATCTAGGACCCTGTCCATGTACGGCAGAGAATTCCGCCATGCGGCAAGCTCGCTCTCACCCACCGAGCCTCCGAGCACGCCTTTGAATGAGGCGAGGATCTTCTCCTCGATACGATTGGAGAGAATGTCGGACTTGAACTCAGTTTTGGTGGCGAGGTAGACAATCATTTCATCCATATCGGCTGAATTAATTACTCTAAAGCTTAGAGAAATGTGTGGATGTTTGGACGATCTGAAAGTTGAAGCTGGGTGAAGCAGCGCAGATTGATTGGCTAATTAGTCTTTGTACGAGATGCCCAAAATTTGATGAAGAGAACGCCATCGCTTGAGAGTTTTGACTGTTTTCTATGCTTAGGGTTTAGAGATTTGTTGGTACATCTCAGAAATTTTCAGAAAAAATGCCAATCGGTAGGTCGGTGGGTATTGCGTTGATTTTTTAACCACGGTGACGGCATTGCCTCAAGCGGTAAAAGATGCGGCCTTGGCTGCTGGTGACGAGTGCGGCTTCCGCCATGTGATTCATTCGCGTGAATTCGCGGTTCCGCATTCTGAAAGAGTCGGCGCCGCAGGGCCGCGTCTCCCTACCGGATTTTGAAGAGGTGCGAAGCGCGCCTGACTGGATTGACGCCCATCGTCCATCCCAGTTTCCGCCCTCCGGGCGATTGAAACATGAGGCGCGAAGCGCGCCTGACTGGATTCGAACCAGTGACCGTCCGCTTAGAAGGCGGATGCTCTATCCAGCTGAGCTACAGGCGCTGCTGCGGGGGGATTGTTAGCAGTGGGCGCGGGTGATGTCAAAATCAGGTTCCGATGCACGGGGCATTGGTTTTTGT
>JBEEOX010000018.1:0-13324 GCA_041191425.1 Verrucomicrobiota bacterium
ACTTTACCGCATGCTCATCCAGCGTGGAGCGCCCAACCTTTTTTGTCTGCACCCGCCATTTCAGATCGATGGCAACTTTGGCGGCACCGCCGCTGTCGCGGAAATGTTGCTGCAATGCCACTGCACCGATGCGAAAGGACAGAGGATCATCCACCTGCTACCCGCCCTACCACCCGCATGGAACGAGGGTCGCGTGAACGGACTTCGCACTCGCGGTGGACATCAGTTCAATCTCGCGTGGAAACAAAACCAAGCACCTCAAGTTGAGATCATCGGCGGCCGAGATGAAACCATCACATTGCGCTATGGCGCTACCACGCGTGAGCTGCAGCTAAAAGAAGGCGAGACCATGCGAGTGGATTGATGTGATCAACAGTCCTCGTCTGCGGAATTTTAAATGAGGTAGAGGATGTTGAGGGAGCGACCCATTTCAGGTAGCGCGGTCTCGCTGAGACCGTATCCATGGTGGCTTGGTAAGCGAATTCATTGATTGCTCAAAACATGGAGCGAGACGCTCCATGGACGGCCTGGAGCAAGATGCTCCAGCCACGATGAAGAAGCGGCGTCTTCATCTGCGATCCACGATCAGCTATCTACGATCTCTTACCTCAAGTCAGTGCCTTGAGGCGTTGTAGCAGAGGCGGATGCGAGTAATAGAGCCAGACGCGGAGCGGGTGGGGGGACGGGTGGGAGAGGTGGTCGGTGGTCATGCGGGTGAGCGCTGTGGCGAGTGGGGTGGCGTCGCCGGTGTGTTGTTTGGCGAAGTAGTCGGCTTCGAATTCTTGGCGACGCGACCAGGCGTTGAGGACGACCGAGAGGATTTTTCCGAATGGCTCGAAGAGGATCGAGAAGAGCACGAGGCCGACATGGGGTGAGATCGTGGTGACGCCGAAGGCATCGAAGAGGAGTCGGGCGAAGTGGCCTTGCGGGTTGGTGGCGAGGCCGATGAGGAAAAAGACGGCGGCGGTCTGAATGATGCCGGCGGCGAGGCGCTGCTTGATGTGGCCGCGGCGGAAGTGACCAATTTCGTGGGCGAGCACGGCGATGAGTTCGGGCGTGGTGCTTTTTTCTATGAGCGTGTCGAAGAGCGCGATCTTGCGGTTTTTTCCGAAGCCGGTGAAGAACGCGTTGGCCTTGGTTGAACGCTTCGAGCCATCCATCACGAAGACATCCTTCACGGGAAACCCGCAACGGTTTCCGAGGTTTTCGATTTCCGATTTCAGTTCGCCTTCCGGCATCGGGGTGAACTTGTTGAAAAGCGGCATGATGTAGGTGGGTGCGAGCCAAGTGAGAAGCAGCTGCGCGGTGGTGAGAAGGATCCATGCCCAGAGCCATGCGTTGGGGACGCGGTTAAAGATCCACAGCACGGCGGCGGCGAGTGGCAGACCGATGAGCACGGCGAGCAGGAGGCCTTTCAAGTGATCGGCGATGAAGGTCGCGGGCGTGGAGCGGTTAAAGCCGAAGCGGTTTTCGATCACGAAGGTTTCGTAAATCGAGAAGGGCAGCGAAAGCAGCGACTGGCCGAGGAAGAAGGCGGCGAGGAAAACGAGTCCGGCGGTGAGCTCCGAACTTGTGACGGAGCGGGCGAAGGTGTCGAGCCATGCAAAGCCGCCGGCAAACCAGAAGATCAACAGTGCGGTGAGCGAAACAGCCGATTGGAGGAGATCGTGTTTTGAATTTACGCGCAGGTAATCGCGGCCGCGTTCGAGTTTTGATTCATCCATCACGCTGGAGAGTTCCTGCGGAATTTTTTCAGGGAAGGTCTTGAGGTTCAGCAAAGTGGCGACGAGTTCCAATTTCCAGAGCAGGAAGAGAATCGCCACGATGAGGAGGGTGAGGAAATTCCAATCGGTCATTGGTGGCATCATGCACGGCGTGAGGCGCACGGCAAGGCCGGGGCATGGTGGTGCGGATTGGGGTCGGGGATTGGGCATTGCAGGCTGGCTGGGCAGCGGTTAGTTTTAAAGGCATCACATGGCCCGCGCGTTGATTTTCAAAGGATGGCTCTTGCTCTGCATTGGGCTCGTTGCTGCCGCGCGTGCCGAAACGGAAAAAAGCGCCGCGGCGGAGATCGGAGCGGTGCCTAAGGGGCCATCCGATGGGGCGATTGTGACACGCAAGGACGCGCGGGCGATCACGCTCAAAATTCCTGCGCCGCGTGGGATGATTGTCGACCGCCATGGTGAACCGCTGGCGCAGAATGCCGTGGCCTACCAGATCGCGCTGCAGTATCGTCAGTTTGAAAAAGCCGATCGAGCCTTTGTGATCGACTGGGCGCGGACGCGTTTGAATGCGTTGGCTGAAATGCGCAAGGACATCCAGGCGAAGAGTGATGATGAGCTGTACGATCACTATGTTCATCGTCGATGGCTGCCCTTGATGGTGAGTGGTCAGATTGCCGAGAAGGATGCCTTGGCCTTGGAGGGCAAGTTGCCAAGTGGATTGGTGCTCAACCCTGTGTACCGCCGATACTATCCCGAGGGTGAATTGGCGGCGCATGTGATCGGGTATTCGGGTAGCGTGGGAAAACTGCCGACGGGGCCGATCAATTTCAACGAGCCACTTTGGGAGGAATCCGAAGGACGGGCCGGATTGGAGAAAATTTACAACGAGCAGCTGACCGGTGATGCGGGCATGAAGAAATTGTTGTTTGATGAGAATGGCAACAAGCTCTTGGAGGAACAGGTCAAGCGCCCGCGTCCGGGTGGTACGCTCGTCACGACCATCGACCTCAAGTGGCAGCGCTTGGCCGAAAACATTTTGCGTGGTGGCTGCAAGCGTGGGGCCTTTGTGGTGGTGGATGTCGTGACCGGCGAAGTGCTGGTGATGGCGTCGAGACCTTCGTTTGATTTGAACAGTTTTATTCCTGGGATCAGCAATGAAGCGTTCAAGCAGCTGCAAGAAGAACCCTCGCAGCCCTTGTTTGGCCGCGCCTTTCAATCGGCCTATCCTCCGGCGTCGTGCTTCAAGCCGATCGTTGCGTTGGTCGCTCTCAACAATGGCGTGGTGACGGAAAACTCGACGATTTATTGTCCTGCGGCGATCAGCATTGGTCGCACGGTTTTCAACAACTGGAGTCGTGCGCCTGAGGGTAGCATCAATGTGAAGCGCGCGATCGCAAGGTCATGCAACACCTGGTTCTATCAGGTCGGAATCGATATCGGGCCGACCTCGTTTTTGAGTCTCGCGCGGCGCTTGGGATTTGGTGAAAAGAGCGGCTTGCCATTGATTGGTGAGACGCCGGGCTTGGTGCCGAATGACGAATGGATGTTGAAGCACGAGAAGCGAAGAATTTTGGACGGCGATACGGCCAACCTGTCGATTGGTCAGGGTAGTTTGCTGGCATCGCCACTGCAGGTCGCGCAGGCGATGGCGGGCATTGCGAATGGTGGGGGCTTGCCAAAGTTGCGTTTGATCTCGCAGGTGCAGGATACGCGCGGGCGTGTGTTGCAAGCACCAGTACCTGAGCGGAAATATGCTTTGGGCCTGAGTGAGCAGGCGGTGCAGGTGGTGCATCAAGGGATGTCAGATGTGATTCACGGAGGCGGTGGCACGGGCCGCAGCGCGGGTCTTGGCTATGCCGAAATGTGCGGCAAGACCGGAACCGCGCAGTGGGGGCCGAAGTCGAAAAATCAGCGACTCGCATGGTTTGCCGGATTCATGCCAAGAGCCAACCCACGCTATGCGTTTGCAGTGCTTTACGAAGGTCGCCCGGGCGAGAAGGTATCGGGTGGTCGCATGGCGGCTCCGATGGTGCAGAAATTTTTCTTAGGCATCAAAGATGACATCAAGGAGGTCATCGAACCGCCAAAGAAAGCCTTGGTGGTTATTGACGAGGAAAGTGGTGAAGCGGTTGAGCCTGCGCCGCCTGTGGTGCGTATGGATGTGATCGATGAAATGGAGGAGGAAGAGGCGGTCGATGGGGTCATGGATGTCGCGGCAGATGGGCGTGGGGTAATTCGGGCGCTGCCGGTGGATGAGGTCGACGAGGCAAGCGCCATGCCGCAGGGAGCATTTGATAACGCGGCTGGAAATGGCGCGATGCCAGCTATACCGCTGGGTGAGGATGACGAAGTCATGGATGAAAATGTCGAGGACATCGGCGAGTAGTGAGCTTGTCCCTGGCTTGCCCCATAGTTTTGTGATGTTCTGGCTGGAATTTTTTCGGCGGCTTCGCAGGATGTCAGTGACATGAATATCACACCTGAAGCGTACGAAAAGCTTGGTCAGTTTTATCTGGGGCGCGGATATGATCTTGAGGCTAAGAAGATTGAGGACGATCTTTTGCTCTATGATTCCAAGGATCTGGTGACGCATGGGGTGGTGCTGGGCATGACCGGATCGGGCAAGACGGGCTTGTGTCTTGCCTTGCTCGAAGAGGCGGCGATGGATGGCATCCCGGCAATCGTGATTGATCCGAAGGGCGACATTTCCAATTTGCTTTTGGCCTTTCCATCGATGGACGCCGCGAGTTTTCGTCCATGGATCAATGAGGATGATGCGGCGAAAAAAGGGATCACGCCCGACGAGCATGCGGAAAAGACCGCGGCGATGTGGAAGAAGGGCTTGGCTGAATGGGGTCAGGACGAGGGACGTGTGGCGAGGTTTCGTGAGAAGGTCGATGTGAATGTGTTCACGCCGGGCAGCAAGGCGGGCATTCCGGTGTCGATTCTTGCATCGCTTGAGGCGCCGCCGTTTGAGATTGTTGATGATGGAGAATTGTTCGGTGAGCGCGTTGAAAGCACCGTGTCGTCGTTGCTGTCTTTGATCGGTGTGACGGCGGATCCGATCAAAAGTCCTGAAGCGGTTTTACTTTCGACGATCTTTCAAAAGGCATGGGCGGGAGGTCAGGACATCACACTCGAATCCTTGGTGCGGCACATTCAGAAGCCGGCCTTCGACAAGGTCGGGATCATCGACATTGAATCTTTCTTTCCTGAGAAATCGCGTCAGGCGCTGGCGCTAAAGTTCAACAACCTGCTTGCCTCGCCAGGTTTTGCGACATGGCTGGAGGGGCCGCCTCTCGACATTGCCAAGATGTTGCACACGCCTGCCGGCAAGCCGCGGATCTCGATTTTCTCCATCGCTCATCTGGGTGATGCCGAGCGGATGTTTTTCGTGAGCTTGTTGATGAATCAGATGCTTGGCTGGATGCGCGCGCAGAATGGCACGACGTCCTTGCGGGCGCTGCTCTACATGGATGAGATCTACGGTTATTTGCCGCCGAGTGCGAATCCGCCCTCGAAGCGGCCGATGATGACGATTCTCAAGCAGGGTCGTGCCTTTGGTTTGGGTTGTTTGCTCGCGACTCAGAATCCTGTGGATCTCGACTACAAGGCCTTGTCGAACATCGGGACTTGGTTTCTCGGAAGGTTGCAAACCGAGCGCGACAAGATGCGAGTGCTTGATGGGCTTGAAGGTGCGGCGGGATCGCAGAATGCGAAATTCGATCGGGCTTCGATGGAGCGATTCATCTCGGGCTTGGGCAATCGGATTTTCCTCATGAACAATGTGCATGAGAGTGGTCCGATGGTGTTTCATGTGCGCTGGGTGATGAGTTACCTGACGGGTCCACTTACAAGGGGGCAGATCAAGACCCTGATGGATCCCAAGCGCGCGGACTTTGCGTGCGATAATGCGCCGGTGGCAGAGGTCGCGCCCAACCCCATGGCCATGCTACAGTCGGCGGCTGCGCCTACGGTCGGAAAAAGCCAGCGCCCGATCGTGGGTGCGGGGGTGAGCGAGTTGTTTGTGCCTTCGGCGGGTGTGGGTGACGATGTCCTGTATCGTCCGCATTTGTTGCGTCAGGGAATCGTGCATTTTTCATCCGCGAAAATGGGAGTGGATGGAAGTCGTTCGATCAATTTTGTGAATCCGATTGGTGCGCAGGGGATTGATTGGGAGTCGAATGTGGACTTGGCACTCTCAGCACTTTCATCCGAGCCAGTTTCTGGCGCGAAATTCGATGATTTGCCGGGCTACGCCATGAATGCGGCGAACTACAAGCAGGTGGAGAAAGACTTTGCCGAGTGGATGTATCGCAACGAGCGGGCGGAGGTCTTTGGGTGCGCGGCGCTCAAAGCATGGTCAAAGTTGGGTGAGAGCGAGGCGGAATTTCGTGCGCGCATCGGGCATCAGGCTCGTGAGGCGAGAGACGAAGCAGTGGAAAAATTGCGTGCGGCAGCGGCAAAAAAAATTGCGGCACTGGAAACGAGGTTGCGCAGTGCCGAGGTGCAATTGGCGAAGGAGAAGGCCGAGGCCAACGCGGCAAAAATGCAGGCGGGGGTGTCGATGCTCGGTGGTTTGTTGGGTGGTTTGCTTGGGCGTAAATCTGGCCTTGGATCACTCACACGGGGGAGCACGGCGATTGGCAAGGCAAGCAGTGCCTACAAACAACATCAGGATGTTGCGAATGCCGATGCCAAGGTGGCGGGTATCATCGCCGAGTTGCAGTCATTGCAGTCCGAGATGGAAGAGGAAGTCTCCAAAATTTCGGCAAGTTATGATCCAACGGCTTTGGTTTTAGAAACGGAAATGATCAAGCCAACAAAAACCGATGTGAAAGTGGGCAAAGTTGCTTTACTATGGTTGCCCTATGACGCTCGAGGTGAGAAGGCGTGGTGATGAAAAGAGAACTTTGGATGTTGAATTTTTAATTTTGAATGAGGGAGAGATCACTAAATAAGGAGATGAATGTCTAATGAATGCGTTTAAAAAATCAAAAATTTACTTTGATGGATTTGTATATATTTTTGCGAATCCATGGAGTGTGCTGCGTGACTATAAATTCACGAATATGCAGAGATTGATATATAAGATAATTATGTCTCTAGCGTATATTTTGGGTTTTTCTGTATTTGTCGTTGGGCTTACATGGGATTCGTCAAATATGATGCCTATTTACCTGATTATGGCGGCACTTGTTATTAGCATTTTAGGCCCTTTATATTTAGCGCTTTACTATCCTTCAATTTCTAAGCGGATCGATCGAATGAGGTAGCGTAAAATGCCCCTGTAAAGGCAGTGATGCTCAACACGAGATGTGTAAAGTGGTTCGGTAAAAGGTAACCAGTGGTTTGTTCAAATCATGAGCTGGCACACGAAAATTGAGCCACCTCATAGTTCTAACTCTTCTCCTTCGCGTCGCCTCTCGATCTTACGACGTCGCCAGCAGGGGGCCGCAGGCGGAGTGGCGCGTTAGGAACTCATCGGCAAGTTTGCCGTAGGCTTGGGCGCCGGGGCCTGAAGGATCGTGTTCGAAAATGGATTTCCCGTGACTGGGTGCTTCGCCGATGCGGATCGAGCGCGGGACCATTGTCCGATAAATTTGCTCGGGAAAGTAGTTGGAGACTTCTTCGACGACCTGACGCGAGAGCAGGGTGCGGCCGTCGAACATGGTCATTACAATGCCTTCGAGGCGGAGTTCAGGGTTCGCATCGGATCCGCGGATCTCATCGATCACATGGACGATCTTGGCGAGTCCCTCGAGGCCGAACCATTCGCATTGAAGCGGAATGAGGATTTCATCGGCGGCAGCGAGGGCGGAGGTCATGAGCACGCCGAGCGAAGGTGGTGTGTCGAGAATGCAGAACTCGAAGAGGTCGTTGGGTTTGAGCCCTTGGAGGATGTTGCGAAGGCGAGTGAGGTGGTCGTCGCTGCGGGCGAGTTCGATTTCGACGCCAGCGAGATCCATTTCCGAGGGAATAATCGAGAGATTTTCGCGTCCGCTGGGGATGATTTGATCGCGCACGCTAGTCTTGCCGAGAAGGACGGGATAGAGACTGCTGCCTTCGGGGGCATCGACGCCGAGTCCGCTGGTGCAGTTCGCTTGAGGGTCGAGGTCGACGAGCAGGACGCGTTGACCGCGAAGTGCCAGCGCGGCGGAGAGATTGAGGGCGGTGGTGGTTTTCCCTACTCCTCCTTTCTGGTTTGCGACGGCGATGACTTTCATGCGAATGTTCCGCTTTGGGGCGGACCCGATAAGTGTCACGAGAGGGGGGCTTGCATGCAATCAAAACCGCTGTCGAGGGGCGGCTTGTCTAATCCTCGCGATCGGCGAGTTTCGGTGGCACGAGATAAAGCAGAACGCCGCCACGGGCCGGGGGTGAGCATTCGATGGCGGCGAAAGTACCTTTTTTCATAACGACCGAGCCGTAGGGGGCTTCGATGAGGTTGGAAATAAGGCATGAGAGGTCGGGTTCGTGGCCGACGATGGCGACACGGCGGAATTCGGAAAATGCGCTGAGTTCGCGCAGGGCGGTTTGCGGATGCATGCCGCATGCGAGCCAATCTTGGATGATGGGTGGGGCGATCTCGGCGGTGGTGCAGAATTCCTCGGCGGTGCGCAGGGCGCGCTCGTAGGGGCTCGTGAGAACGATGTCGGGGACTTGCTGTGCGTGGACGAGCATACGGGCGGCGCGGCGGACTTGCTCGCGACCAATCTCGACGAGGCGTCGGGCGGCGTCGCCTTGAGGATTCGAATCCTCCGCCTTGCCGTGGCGCATGACGAGCAGGTGCATCAATTTTTTCGACAGGGAAATTTTACATCGTCATGCCCCCATCGACGGCGATCACCTGGCCAGTGATGTAGCGCGCGGCGGGGCTGGCGAGGTAGGCGACGAGTTCGGCGATGTCGCTGGTTTGACCAAAGGTGCCGAGAGGAATTTTTGCGAGTACCGCTTCTTTCACTGCGTCGGAGAGCTCATCGGTCATGTCGGTGGTGATGAATCCTGGGGCGACCGCATTGCAGGTGACGGCGCGTCCGGCGAGTTCGCGGGCAACGGCTTTAGTGAATCCGATGAGGCCGGCCTTGCTGGCTGAGTAATTGGTTTGTCCTGCATTGCCGATTAGTCCGATGACCGAAGCGATGTTGATGATGCGCGGGTCTTCGGCTTTCATGAGCGAGCGCATGAAGGCTTTGACCGTGTTGAATGCGCCCTTGAGATTGGTGTCGATGACCGTGTCCCAGTCTTCTTCCTTCATGCGCATGAGGAGCGTGTCGCGGGTGACGCCAGCGTTGTTGATGAGGATGTTGGGTGCGCCGATTTCGTTGGTGATGCGAGTGGCGAGGTCTTGCACGGCTTGATGGTCGGCGACATCGACCTCATAAGCGGTGGCGGATCCGGGAAAGTCCTTGTTGATTTCCTCGGCAGCCTTGCCGCAGCTCGAGGCGCTGCGGCTCACGACGGCGACCTTGGCTCCCTCGGAGGCAAGTTTGCGGGCAATTTCCTGACCGATTCCGCGGCCTGCGCCGGTGACCACTGCGATTTTGTTGGCAAAGCGTGACATGGGCAAAGGGTGGTCGAGTGGATGCGGGGGTGTCAATGCGGGGATTGATTTTCAGAGGGGGGTTCAAGGTTCAAGTTGGCAGTGTTCAGTTGAGGAACTCGCGTTGTGACAAAGCCATTTGAGAGCCAATTTAGGATGTGATCAGGCGTTTGATGGCGCGAAGGGTTAAAACAATGAGTGCGACCATGCCAAAGATCAGGGCGGCGGCGAGAATGAATCCCATGCCGAGGATCAGAGCGAGTGCGATGAGAATGCGTTGGACCGGTGATCGGGCATTGAATTTTTGACCGAAATTTGACCACGGGCGGTTGCTTGGAGCTGATTCGTTTTCAGCAGCATCACGAAGCGGCGCATTAGAGACATTCACCACTTCGACCTCGATTTCGGTCGCTTCACTGGTGTCGGTTTGATTCATGATATCAAATGGAGTTGTATCAGGCTTCGGCGTGCGATGGCATGACAGTCGCGATGGTGGCGCTTTGAGAGAAAATTTGGTTTGCGGTTTCGGCGACTATTTTAGGAGTCATTTCGCGGTAGGTTTGAATTGTGCGTTGATCTTCATCGATGGGCAGTCCGAAGAGCAGGTTTAGCGCGGCATTTTGCGAAGTGCGGGCGAGGGATTGTTGTTGAATGGCAAGGCTACTGATGAGAGTCGAGCGCACGCGTTCGAAAGCGTTGTCGGGGATGCCCTTGCGTGCAATTTTTTCGATTTCTTTGAGGAGTTCGATGCGAGCCAGCGCCGCCTGTTCGGGCGAGGTTGCGACATAGAATGTGAAGAGACCGCTGTCATAGCCGTGGAATTGGCTGGCGCCGACTTGGTAGGCGAGGCCGAGGTTTTCGCGGATGTGGGTGAAGAGCGGGCCTGCCATGTCGGATGCGTACTCGTGTACCATCGCGAGCATGTGGCGGTCTTTGGCGACCGCCGATGCGCCATGATAACCGATGGTGATGACTGCTTGTTTCTTGGGGAGGTGATGGGTCTGGTCCGCGCCTTGAGCAATGATCGTGTCGGGTGGTGTCCAAATTTCACCTGTCGGCAGGGCTGAGAATTTTTCCGTGATGAGGTCGAGTAGTTGCTTTGTTTCGAAATCACCAGTGATGGCGATGGTTGTGTTGACAGCGTTGAAATGGCGGGAGTGGTGCTGGGAAAGCAAGTTGCGGTTCAACGAGACAAGGCTGTCGCGTGAGCCAAGGGGTTCGAGTCCGTAGCCTGCGCCATTGAAAGCGGCGGCACGCAGCGCGCGAAATCCGACATGCAGTGGGTCCTGCTGCGTTTCCTCAAGTGCGGCGAGTTGGCTGGCTTTTTCTGGCTCAATCGCTTTTTCGTCGAGTGATGGGTTGAGAATCACATCGGCGAAGAGTTCGATGATTTGTGCCGCGTCGTGGGCGAGTCCACCGGCTTGGATGATGACTGCGTTGTTGCCCGCATGGGCGGAGATCGACGCGCCGAGTGACTCGAGTGAAAGGGCAATCTCGGCGGCGCTGCGAGATTGCGTGCCTTTGGGTAGGGTGGACGCGAGGAGTTGGTTAATTCCGTTGGTGTCCGGTGTTTCCGAAGGCAGGCCCGCGCGAACTGCGGCATGAATTTGCATGAGTGGCACGCGGTGGTCTGGCAGCAGCGCGATGCGAAGTCCGTTTGGCAGCGTGTGAACGCTGGCTTCGGTTTTTTCACGGTGAATGCTTGCGATCTGAGATGGAGTGGGAGTGTCGAGAGGATCGATCACTGTGTGGATCATGCGCTCGCGGGTGAGTCGAGTGGCCGCGCGGCGGATGTCGTTTTCGTTGATGAGTTTGATTGCTTCGATTTGACGGCGAGTGAAGTCGAGATCGCGTGCCTCGAGCCAATTGCTTGCAAGGTCGGATGCGCGGCCTGATGCGCTTGTGAGTGAGCGAAACTGGCTGGTGATGATTTGGCGTTTCGCTTTTTCGATTTCGTCACTGAGAGGGGATTGCTGTAGGTCAGCCAGCTCATGCATGACGGCATCGATGAGATCATTCGCGAGTGCGGGTTCGGCTTCCGCGTTGATCGCAAAAAGTCCTTCGCGTGCGGGTGATGACCATGAAAAGGAGGAAATTTCCAGTGCTAGGCGTTTTTCTTCGCGGATGTGGCGATACAGGCGTGCGGAGCGTCCGCGACCGAGGAGGGTGGCGAGGACATCGAGCGCGAGGGCAACTGGGTGATCAATCGATGGAATTTTCCATGCCAGCGTGATCTTGCTTGCGGGGACGGCAAAAGTTTCTCGAGCAAAGCGTGGGGCGATTTGTGGTGGATCAGCTGCGAGGATGGGTTCATGGCCGCAGCCAGTTTGGCATTCATGTGTGAGTTCGATGAGCGATGCGCGGGCTTGTTGGGGATCAAAGTCGCCGGAAATCACCACGAAGCATCGATCAGTCGTGTAACGCATGCGGTGGTAATGGGTGAGATCAGAATATTGGATTTGATCAAACAGATGGCGATGTCCGATCACTGGATGGCGACGCGGGTCGCGTTGAAAGGCGGTGGAAAACAACAGGCGTGAAGCAACATTGTCGGGATCGTCGAGACCCATGTCGATTTCCCGTCGGATGATGTCCTTTTCCTTTTCAAATTCCGATTCTGGCAAGATGGGAAAGAAAACCAGGCCCGTGAGGCATTTGAGAAACATCGAGAGCGATTCCGATGGTCCATCGATGTAGTACTCGGTGCGATCGAAACTGGTGTAGGCATTCCAGTGTCCGCCGGATGCCTGCACCGTGGCGGCGAGCTCACCAGCGTCGAAGTCGCGGGTGCCTTTGAACACCATGTGTTCCAGAAAATGCGAGATGCCCGAGCCGAGATGCTTGTCCTCGTGCGTGCTGCCTGTTTCGACCCAGATTTGCGTACTGACGACAGGGTTTGCCTTTTCTGGCTGGAGGATAAGGGTGAGTCCGTTGGGCAGGGTTTCAACGGTGGCGGTGGTGGCTGGATATTCCATGAATTTCCTACTTGGATACGAGGGATCTTGGATGCTATCCAGTGCTGATGCAACGATGGCTTTTGATTGGTGGCGCAATCGTATTGCTGCTTTTTGGAGCGGGTCTTCCAACCGCTTACCATTTTTACAAACAAAGCCGCCCGCATCCTGTTTGGCTGCCGATACCGACCAGTCTCAATGCGTCTATTGAGGATGTCGATAATCTCATGAGCTTACTCAAGACCCAGGTCCCGAATCGGGAGAACCTGTCGAGAATAGGCCGTGAGCTTGATCTGAAAGACAAGTGGGGGATGGACTCAGACGAGGAGGTCGTCGATGAAATCGTCAGCCGGTTTTATGTGAAGCGCGGTGACATGGATTCACCGATGGGAAAGCTGCCGGCGATTCATGTGGGTTTGCGAGGAACGAATCGTGATCGCGAAATTTCAACCGCGATTGTCAACAAGCTCATTCCTGAGGTCTGGAAGATCTTGGGCGTTGATCCAACAAAGAGGCGTTGAATGTATCAGGCTTCGCTGATGTGTGAAATCACCCGCGAACGATCGAATCGAGCCTTGGGAGCGGCGGCGTATTTGTCTGCGGGATCACGGTAGCCAAGCGCGCAGGCAACAACCGTTGCATAACCTGAATTTTCCAAACCAAGCGCACGGTCATAAGCAGCAGGATCGATGCCTTCAAGCGGGCAGCTGTCGATGCCAAGCATGGCGGCGGTGGTCATGAGTTGACCGAGGGCAATGTAGAGTTGTCGCGAGTTCCATGCGCGGCGCACATCGGTTGCCATCGACGAAGTGAAGCCTTGGATCATGCCAGCAAGCGGATCGAAATTTTCCTTGGGGCATCCTTGGACTTCGGCCATGCGCTTGATCCATGCGTCGATGTCGTCTTGGGTGAGATCGGTGCGGGTGGTCAGCACAACGAGGTGTGAGGCATCGGTGACCTGGGGCTGGTTCCACGATGCGGCGCGAAGCTCGGCGCGAATGGCAGGATTCGAAACCACGAAAAATTTCCATGGCTGAAGTCCGAAGGAGGATGGGGTGAGGATCAAGGACTCTTCGATCGCGTTCCAATGTTCCGCATCAATT
>JBEEOX010000019.1:0-12705 GCA_041191425.1 Verrucomicrobiota bacterium
CCCTTGCCTGCCTCGGGGATCTGATAAAAGTGAAATCCCCTCACCCATCCCCCATCCTTGCGCTCAATCATCGCACGCGAGTTGACCTTTCCATCATCACGAAAGTTGCCCTGCACAATGCCGGGCCGCAAAAGTGAATCAGGATCGCGCACCGCTTGTTCGTAGAGTAGCTCCTGGGTCGATGACTTGAGCCGCGGATAAACATTCACATTGAGCCATAGGCAAAACATCGAGAGTGCGGCGCCTATGGCAAAAACGGGAAGCGATAGCCTTGTGAGGCTAACCCCCGCCACTCGGAAAGCAGTGATTTCCTGATCTGATGACAGTCGCCCAAAGACCAACAGAACGGCGGAGAGAAAACCCCACGGAATCGTGTACATTAGCGAGATCGGCAACACATTCAGCGCGAATCGCAAAACCACCTCGGGCGGCGCGTTTTGATCAACCAGCAATTCCTCGATCTTTTTGAAAAGATTGCCGAGCATCAAAACACAGGCCAAGACCGCAACCGCGGTGAAAGTGCCGATCAGCACCTGCTTGGCTATGTATCGGTCGGATATCCGCATGACGCTGACCATTAATGTGGTACATCCGCAGCCATGTCCAGCCGCAAGCCTCTCAATATGGGCGCGCTCAAGCTGGCACCAGCACCTGCATGCGGCTGATCTCACGCATGATTCCGCGAGTCTCGTTTTGCCAACGATTCAGCACCTCGCGGGAAAGTTGAACGCGCTCGGAAATCGCGTTTTCAAGCTCATGGTAGTTGGCTGCAAGCTTTTCGACCAGCTCGTGTAGTTTATCGGCAGCACGCTCGCACTGACCCTGTTGTTGCTGCTGGCGAATCTCTTCGAGACGAAGCTCTGCGTTGCGACGGGCCTCACGCATTTCGGCGAGAAGAATTTTGCTGTCAGGCACGCGGCGCAGGCTATCGGCGAGACCGAGCTTGGACAGCGTCCAAATCGTCCATTTCGAGGGGTCCCACTGCCATGGCTTCACGCCGTTGCGATAGTCGTGTTGAAACTCATGGTGATAGTTGTGATAGCCCTCACCGAAGGTGAGAAAAGCCATGACCGCGCTGTCACGCGCGCTGTGGTTGGAGGAGTAAGGCTGACGCCCCACAGTGTGACACAGGGAGTTGATGAAAAAGGTGCAATGCTGAGCGACAACGATGCGCGCGATGCCTGGAATCAAAAATCCGCCTAGGGCACCGACCCATGGATTCAGGCCTTGAGAAGCATTCCATGCATAACCGAGCGCAGAGGGAATGATGAGTCCCACGACCAGACCGATCCAATGCACATAACGATGCTGCCACATAACCCACCTGTCCTTGCGCAGGTCATTCACATTATCCATCGGCGGCTCGGGGTTGAGCTTGAACATCAGCCAACCGATGTGCGCCCACATGAAGCCTTTTGAAATGTCATACGGGTCACCATCGTGATCGACATGCTTGTGGTGACGGCGGTGATCCGAGGCCCAATCGAGGCAGGAGTTTTCAAAAGCACAGGCGCCAAAGACGAGGGTGAAAAGACGCACCGGCAACTTGGCCTTGAACGCAAGGTGAGAGAAAAGCCGATGATATCCCACCGTGATGCTCATCATCGTGGCGATCAGGTAAAAGAAGAATAAGGCCACCAAAAACCAGTTGAAGCCGTAGTGGAACAGATAAACCGGCAGCCCGAAGAGGGCGATGACAGCGGTGCCGATCAGAAACGAGCTGGTGATCCAGTTGACTCGGTCAAAGGGTATACGATACATGTGTTGAAGGTAGATGCCTACTTCGGCAGGAATTTTTCGCCAAAGGGTCGGCCAAGTTTAGGCGCGAGGCGGGACGGCCGCAATGATGCATTTTTCTATTTTTCCCGTCCGATCCGACTTGACATGGCGGACCTATCCATTAAAAAGCCGCCCCCCGAACGAATTCGGACCCCCTACTGAACAACCAACAAACGACGCATGCGTGGAGTGAATCTGAAAAAAGGCGAGCCTGTTGACCGGGCTCTCAAGCGGCTTAAAACCAAGCTCGATGCCGAAGGCATTCTCGAGGAAATGCGCCGCCGCCGCGCCTTCGAAACTCCTACCGAGCGCAAACAACGCAAGCTCCGCTCCGCCTCGAAGCGCAACAAGATCCGCTGGCGCTTTTCAAACGCCCCAGTCGCGACTGCTGAGGCTGCCGAGTAAGGATCAAACCAGAAATATTTCATCAAGGCCCGCACCGTTCATCGGTTCGGGCCTTTTTTCATTTTCAATCTTATCCTGCAATTTCGTCTACTTCGTGGCGAATTTGATTCAACCCTCAAACTCTTTGGCTAGAATTCGCATCGATGACAATCGAGCGCGTTTTTGTGGGCTGGGATCGACCTTTCCTGAGTTTGGCTACGGCTGAGCTTTTGTCCGATTGCGATGTGCTGCCATCGAGCTTGGTGATCGTCCCAACTTCTCAGGCAGGTCGACGCTTGCGCGAAGCGATGGCCGAAGAGGCTGGCGCATTGCTTTCGCCAAAAATCGTAACGCCCGGCTCGCTGCTCAAAACACCCGATCCCAAGGTGGCCGCCGATTGGCTAGAACAGCTTGCATGGCTCGAGACGCTCGAAGAAATCAATGACTGGTCAGACTTTGTCTCCCTGCTGCCTGAAGCACCCGAGCAAGGCGGACCTTGGGCCGAAGCCTTGTCCCAAGAACTGGTGACCTTGCGCCGATCGCTTCAGGAAAACGGACTCACGCTAGAGTCGGCCGCCATGATGTTGGGGCAGTCGATCGAGGCGGAACGCTGGACCTGCCTCAAGCAACTCGAAAAAACCATGGAGTCCAAACTGCGTCTGTGGGGACACGAAAGCCGCAGCCGCGTTTTGGCCCGCGGCATCCCATTTACTGAGGGTATCACACGCATCGTTTTGGCGGGCCTATCCGAACTGCCGCCCATCTTACGCAAAGCGCTGCAGACAACACCCATACCCAAGATTGCATTGATCGGCGCACCTATCGATGAGGCCGAGCTGTTTTGCGAGTTTGGTACACCATTGGCGGGGTGGACTGAAAAAATTTCGGCCTTGCCCGAGGGAGATCGCGGCTCGGTAATTTTGGTGGCCGATTCAAAACATCAAGCAAGCGAAGCCTTGCGCGTGGTGGCCGAGGCCAGCACCGAATCGCCCAACTTGGCAATCGGCTGCGGTGATGCCAGTGATGGAGAAGCGCTCGCCCGATGCTTTAGTGAAAATGGTTGGTCCGCTTTTCATCCCGGTGCACGCAGCGTTGAAACAGGCATCGTGCGCTGGTTCGCCGTTTGGTCCCATTGGCTGGCAAAACCCGATTTGAAAATCATCGCCGATCTTCTAGCCTTGCCAGAAACCGAGGCATTGATTGGGCAATCACGCGCCGAAATAGCCGCCTACCTCGCCCAACTGCGAAGCGATTTCATGATCTCTGGCAGCGACGATCTCAGGCGTTTGTGCAGCGAAAATTCATCGCTTAGGGATTTTCAAAAGCAAATGGCCAATCGACTTTTGCCCACCCTGCAGGTCTTTGAAAAACATCGTGAAGCCTTTGCGCGTGATGGATTTGAAAAGGCGATTCATAAATTGCTCTCATTGTTTGCCAACAGCGACGACTCAAGTAGCCACGAGCTCGCAGCGATGCACGAGTTTGTTGAGCGCGCCGCACCACTCATGCGTCGCATGAAGCGCAAGCCAGATTTCTGGGTCAATCTCATGCTATCCCAGATCCCCTCACCTGTGCCCAAACCACCCGATGACCGTGTGATCGACATTCAAGGGTGGCTAGAGTTGTTCTTTGAACCCGGCATGCATCTCGTGCTTTGCGGCATGAATGAGGGGCGCGTGCCTGCAGCAAATTCCAACGACCCTTGGCTCGGCGAAAATGCGCGTCAATGGCTTGGTCTGATCACCGCGAACCAACGCGCCGCCCGCGACGCATTTCTTTTTCACTCGATGGTCGAAGCCCGACGCAACAAGGGTCGCGTCGACATTCTCTGCGCCAAGTCGGGCGCTCGTGGCGAAGCACTTTTGCCATCGCGATTTTTGCTCAACACGACAACCGAAGAACTTCCCCAGCGCGTCAAGAAGCTCTTCGCAGAGATCCAACCACCCGAGTCGTCACTTGCGTGGAGTCGAGACTGGTCATGGCGACCAACACTACGGGCCGTGAAACAAAAAATTAGCGCCACTGCTATCCGCTCCTACATTGCTTGCCCTTTCCGTTTTTACCTCAAACACATCTGCGGCATGGACGCGATGGAACCCGAGCGCAAGGAGTGGAACGCGCGCGACTTTGGCACCATTCCACACGACATTCTCCAGGCCTTCGGCAAAGATGTGGTCGCCAAAGAGTCGACCGATCCGACGTTCATCGGCGATTGGCTATCCTCGCGCCTCGATGAAATCGTAGCCCGTCTCCATGGCAAATCGCCCGCACTCGCAATCCGTATCCAAACCGAAGCCATACGCCAGCGACTGCGATGGGCGGCCGAAGTTCAGGCGCAGCAACGAACGCTTGGATGGCAAATCATGGATGTGGAAATCCCAGTGAAAATCCAATTGGGAGATGTCACCATCGCCGCACAAATTGACCGCATCGATCGACACGAAGAATCCGGCGACCTTCGGGTGGTCGATTACAAAACGGGTAAGGTCACACCCGTCCAACAGGCGCACATGAAAAAAGAAAGGGCCGAACGCGAGCGTCCAGCGCACTTGGCGGCAGACGACTGTCCGCTTTATTTTACAATTCCTGGAAAGACGAAACCCCAACTCCACCGATGGGTGGATTTGCAACTACCTCTTTATGCGCAAGCCATCATGGAGGATCGTCAAGTACTAGCCTACCCGACCTATTTCCATCTTGGCGCGACTCCAAAGGACGTCTGCGTCAGTGAATGGAACGATTTTTCCCACGATGACCTCGAGTCAGCAATCAGTGGCGCCAAATGGGTCATTCAGCAAATTCAGGCCGGCATCTTCTGGCCGCCTGCGGAGAAACCCACCTACGACGATTTCGCCATTCTCTCGTGCGGCAAAAAATTGGCTGATGTCTGCGAGATGCCGTAATACGGCTTTCACAGGATCAAACCTGAGTTCACACTTCGTATGACTTGAGAAGCGCCTCTGCCTTATCCGGCGCGACTCCCTCGTGGAAATCGTCGTTGACCATGCAAACGGGAGCGGTTCCGCACGAGGCAAGGCACTCGGCAAATTCGACGGAAAATTTTCCGCAAGGCGAAACGGAAATCGGATGATGATGGGAATCGGCATCGGAGCGATCGATGCCCGTCAATTCGCAAAGCTTCTCCATGAGGTCGTAGGATCCGCCCATCGCGCACGAAAGTGTGCGGCAAACGCGAATATGAAATTTGCCGGGAGCCGACTGACGAAAGCCCGGATAAAAGGTAACCACCTCGAGCACCTTTATCGGTTCAAGGTCAAGCTTGGCGGCCACCCACTCGATCGCTGGAGCCGAGATGAATCCGAAATGATGCTGCACGATGTGAAGCAGCGGCAATGTCGCCGACCGCTTGCTGGCGGGATAATGCGAAATGCGCTCGTTGGCCTCAGCCTCAAGCTCGGGCGTGACCGCGAAGGGCGGAAAAAACTTCGAGCCGGGTGTTTCGTGCGAAGCAACGGATTCTTCGAGTGATGAGGCGGACATGGAAAAATTGCGGTTGGCGGCAGGAAATTCAAAGATGGATCAACGATCGCACTCGCCCATGACGAAATCGAGCGAGCCGAGGATGGCTGGAATGTCGGATACCATGTGACCCGGCAGAAGTTTCGAGACGATGGAAAGGTTGCAGAACGAGGGGCTGCGAATCTTAAGACGATAGGGAACTCCCCCGCCCTTTGAGTGAATGTAAAATCCGAGTTCGCCTTTCGGGTTCTCTGCTCCGAAATAAACTTCTCCAGCTGGAGCGTCGATGCCCTGCGTGGAAACGATGAAGTGATGAATTAGTTCCTCCATCGACATCATCACGCGCTCCTTGTCGGGCAGCATGCTCTTGCTGTCGGCGAGATTCACTGGACCATCGGGCATGCGGTCGAGCACCTGACGGCAAATGCGGATCGACTGACGCATTTCTTCCATCCGCACGAGGTAACGGGCATGGCAATCGCCCTCATCCATCACTGGTATGTCAAAATCGTAGTTTTCATATCCGAGGTAGGGATTGTCTTTGCGCAGGTCGCGCGCGACGCCCGAGGCTCGCAGGTTGGGCCCCGTCATGCCCCAAGCGATCGCCGACTCCTTGCTGATCACGCCGATGTCGACCATGCGGTCGAGGAAGATTTTGTTGCGGTCGAGCAGCTTGGAAACTTCACCAATTGTGATTTCGCACTCGTCGAGAAACTTGCGCACCGAAGCTTCAAAGCCTGCTGGCATGTCGCGCACCTGCCCACCAACCCGCGTGTACGAGGTGGTAAAGCGCGCACCCGTGAGTTGCTCGCAGAGGTTGTAAACTTTTTCGCGCTCGGTGAAGGTGTAGAGGAAAACCGTCATTGCCCCGACATCCATTGCGCACACACCAATACCCAGCATGTGGGAGGAAATGCGGGCGAGTTCGCAGCACAGCACACGCAGTGCCTGACCCCGCGGAGGCAGCGTCCAACCCATCAGTTTTTCCACCGCTAGCGCATAGGCGACATTGTTCGCCAACGGCGCAAGATAATCCAAGCGGTCGGTGTACGGCACAAACTGGTTGTAGTGCATGTTCTCGGCGATCTTCTCGTCGCCGCGATGAAGGAACCCGACATCGGGATCAGCTTTGGCAATGACCTCACCATCGAGCTCGAGCACCAATCGCAAAACCCCGTGGGTCGCCGGGTGTGAGGGACCCATGTTGAGAACCATGCGCTCGCCCACGAGGTCGTCGGTCTCTGCGTGGTAACCTTCAACTGCCTTGGCCGCACGGGCGATGGTGTCTGGCGCCTCGATTTCGTGGGTGTTGATGCTCATGAATTGCCGCAGGAGTAAGCACCCAAAACCACCGACTCCGCAAGGCGATTGTGAAATTTTCTCGCCCAAGTAGGACGCTAAATGATGAGAAAATTCGTTGCCTCTCGCAGTCCTAACGTCATTTCCATCTCGCATTGCGACACTGGGGTGCTTTGATCGGCTCCATGCGCAGCTATCTCATCATGACGATCCTCGGAAGCGATCGTCCCGGTCTCGTCAATTCCCTCGCTGAAACCGTCGCCCGTCATGAAGGAAATTGGTTGGAATGCCGCATGACCCGACTCGCGGGCCAGTTTGCTGGCATTGTCCGTGTCGAATGCCCGCAGGATCATATCGATGCGCTGCTGCACGAACTTCAATACTCCGATGGCAACCCTGGTCATCCAGGACTCACGGTTCAAGCGGTGAGAGAATCGATCGACGCCCCACGGCATCGCCAAACCATTGGGGTGGAGGTCGTCGGCAATGACCGCCCAGGCATCGTTCGCGAACTCACAGCCGTCATCGCAACCGCCGGCGGCAACATCGAAGAGCTCACCACCAATCTTGAAAGCGCTCCGATGAGTGGTCATCCATTGTTCCGCGCCAAGGGCAGCGTTTCTATTCCCGAATCAGTGGCCATCGAGAAGATCACCGCGGCCATCGAAAGCCTTGGCGGTGATCTTAGTGTTGATGTGAATGTATGATTTGCCGATCAAAAGGGCCAAATCATCGGAATCAGCGAGCAGGAAACAATCCAGCAGATGAGGTTGAGCGGAATGCCGACTTTGAGGAAGTCAGTGAATCGATAGCCGCCGGGGCCATAAACCATCATGTGCGTCTGATAGCCCATCGGCAACGCAAAGGCAGTCGATGCGGCCACGGTCACTGCCATGATGAAGGGCCGAGCGTTGACATCTAGCTCACCTGCCAATGTCACAACGATTGGAATCATCATTACCGCCGTGGCGTTGTTCGACAAAACTTCGGTGAGCAAAAGCGTGAGCAAAAACACTAGCCACAACATCACGAGCGGCAGGTTTTCCGGCGCAACCAAATGCTCGGCAAAATTGACCAAGCCCTTGGCCAGCCATTCGGCGGTGCCGGTGTTCTGCATCGCCATTCCAAGACCAAGCAATCCGTACAACATTAGTAACACTTGCCAGTCGATGCTGGCATGCGCCTCGCGCGGCGTCATGACCTTCATCCACAACAAAAACAAAGCCCCGACCATGGCGGCGTAGTGAATCGGAATGCGAGGTACCCACGGATAAATCCGGCCAAGCACATCGCTCAGCGTGGCCACCACGACGACCCCGATCAAGGCCCCAGCGGAAAGCAACATGTGCGATCGCTTGTGATGACGCTCCACCACCGGGGCGTGCGTCTCGGCTTTGTCTGTCATCACGAAATCCCTCGTCGCCTCCAGCGCGTCGAGGTTGTTTTTGGCGGTGATGACCAAAAGGGTGTCACCAGTTTCCAGATCCATCGTCGCGATGCGATCGGTAATGTTCTGGCCATTGCGATGCACGGCCAGCACCACGCTGTTGTATTGCTGGCGGAAGTCCGCCTCAGCGAGAGAAACTCCAACAAGCGAGGAATCCTCACGAATGACCAACTCGGAAACAATGCCATCTACCGTCGAGAGAACCTCTGCACCGATCGATGCGAACAATTCCTCAGCCTTGTGAACACCTCCGCGCCGGCGGTGAATAGCGACGAGAAAACGGTCGTTTTTCTCGACCACAATTTCCGACAAAGGTTGCATCACCCGTGCACCGCTGCGGCGCACCTCCATGATGTGGATGCCCTCGGCGCGATTGGCCAATGGCGTTTCGAAAAGCGGCTTTCCGATCATTTCCGAATCACGGCCGATCAACAAATGATACAGCGGCGTCGTGCGGGATTCGATGTCGAGAGTGCCTGTGATTGATGAACGCGCAGGAATCAGCTTGGGACCAAAAATGGTCAGATACGCAATGCCCGCGAGCGCCAGCGGAACCCCGAGCGGGGCAAGCTCGAACATCGACATCGGCTCGATTTCCAAATCGCGCAATGTGCCATTTACAAGCAAGTTGGTCGATGTCCCGATCAGGGTGCAGCAACCACCAAGGATCGACGCGTAAGAAAGCGGCATCAACAATCGTGATGCAGCGATGTCCTTGGATCGGGCAAAGCCAAGAGTCACCGGCATCAGTATCGCCACGATCGCTGTGTTATTCATCCATGCGCTGAAAAATGCTGCGACTGCCGAAAACGCCAAAATCGCTGAGCGGGTATTTCCCGACAAGCGATCACGCAACAGCATGCCAATGCGGTCGACCGCTCCCGATTTTTCAAGCGCCCCACCAATCACGAACAAACAGGCAATGGTCAGCGGTGCCTCGTTCTTGAAGACCTCGACCATCTTGCCGGCGTCCACCAACCCCAGCGCCACCAAAAGGCACAAAATCGACAGGGCCAGCACATCCGGCGCCGCCCACTCACGAATGAACGCGAGAAGAGTCAAGCCGATGACTGCCAGGGTCAGTGCGATTTCCAGAGTCATGGTGGGTTGGGAAACCCCGACCCCATGAACAGCCCCTGCCGCTTTGGCAAGCGCAAGTTTGACCTCCGAGCCCCATCGCGGCTTGCAGAAACGGCCACATCCGACCGTAATACTCACGAATGCAACGACCACGCATCTCGATCAACCTTGCCATCTCTGCCGATGGAAAAATCACCTCAGTGGATCAGCGGCCCTCGGGCTGGACCTCGAAAAAAGACCACGCGCGGCTCGTGGACTTGCGCCGTTCGGCCGACGCTCTTCTCGTCGGCATGGGCACGCTGATTGCCGATCGCATGACCCTGACCTGCCGCGAAAAAATCACCCAACCACTGCGCTGCGTCATCTCACGCGGACGCTCCATCGATCCTGATCATCCCATTTTTCATCGCGAAGGCGAGCCCATCCATCTGGTGATCACGGGTGAAAAAATTCCACTAATCGATGAGCGGATCAGTGGAAATGTCACCGTGCATCACATGACGCTGGAAAGTTTCCTCGATCACCTCAAAACGAACCTCGGCATCGAAAACCTCCACTGTGAAGGCGGCGGTGAATTGATTCGCTCACTGGCGGAAATCGATGCGATCGACGAGTTTCACGCGACCCTTGCCGCACACACGATCTTCACCGGCGCGACTGCCTCAACTGCAAGCGGCGTGATCAGCGCTTACCTCCCCAAGAGTCTCAGCTTTGAACTCATGCATTTCGAGCCCGATCCCGAACTCGGCGAGTGTTTTCTCACTTACAGACGAAAGAGCAGGGCTCAAGATCAGTGACCCGCGCCATGCTCTTCAGCATGATCATCAGAGTGACCCGCGCCATGCTTGTGAAGCTGCTTGGTGCCGTTTGGACCCTCGAACTCGTGACGCTCGCAGGAAATTCCAAGAACGCAGCTCAGCACCAAAATCGGGAGGAAACAAAATTTCATCGCGCAGCTTCATAGCCTCTAGGCACCGAAAGGCAACCCCGAAGCAACGAAAATGTCAGCTGATTCATGACTTGAACCAGTCCGCCACCCGTCCAGCCGCTCTCGACTCGACCCCCGGTTCGCCCAGCATTACCGACACACTCGCTAAACGCTCTCGCATGCGAGAGGCATGCTCGGGTGATTCGATCAGGCGCTTGAGCTGTTCGCCGACTTTTTCCGCGTTGGCGTCCGACTGCACCAGCTCCTCAACCACCCGCTCGCCTGCGATGATGTTGACCAAGCCGATGAACTCAATTTTCACCAGCAACTTTGCCAAAAAGTAAGTCAGTGGCGCGACCCGGTAGACAAGGCAGTATGGAATGCCCAAACACGCTGCCTCCAGTGTCGCCGTGCCGCTCGCAATCACCCCGCATCCGGCTTGACGCATCAGCTGATGACTCCCACCGGTCCTGACACTGATCCACTCCGACGCGGCCCTCCTGTCGATCAAGCCACGGATCTTAGTAGCCAACTTTTCTGTGGCCGCCGGGACTTCAAATTTCAAATCAGACCGCCAATTTCTTAAACGCTCGGCGACCTCGATCATCATTGGAAACAATCGTTCCACTTCCCGCTCGCGGCTTCCCGGGAATAAGCCGACCAGATTTGAATCTCTCGAAATATCCTCTGTCAGCACCGACTGAAGTTGATCCACCAATGGATTTCCTACAAAACTCGCCTTGAGCCCGGCCGCCTCAAAGATCGCCACCTCAAAGGGAAACAAACAAAGCACTTCGTCGAAGATGCGCGCCATCTTTGGGATGCGTCGCTTGTTCCACGCCCAGACCTTCGGGCTAATATATTGGACGATGCGAATTTTGGGAAATTCCCACCTCACTGCTTCAGCGAATCGCAAGTTGAATCCGGGATAGTCGATCAACAAGAGAACTTGAGGCTGAAACTCCCGCAAATCAGACAGCATTCGCGCGAATCTTTTCCGAAACCACCCGTACTTTTTCAGCACCTCCCAGACCCCCATCACCGCAGCGTCCTCGACCCAATCGACAAGCCCGCCACCAGCGATTTTTGCCATCTGCGGGCCACCGGCTCCTCGCACCTCAAGCCCCGGCCGTAGAGCCAGCAATTCGCGCAAAAGCCCAGCGCCATGAGCGTCGCCACTCAATTCGCCAGCCACCACATACAAGCGCTCGCCCATGGCCGCCAGCCTAGTGATAACGGTTTCGGCTGACCATGCAAAAACTCCAGTGCCTGCCCCTTGCGGCAAAAACCAATCTGGCGTGGACTTCCGCATTGATATCCTGCCACCTGACCGCTTTGATCGCGCCAGCAAATCATTTCAGAAGACCAATCCATGCCCGAAGACACCTCGCCCCCAATCACGCCGCTCGCGGAAATCCATCTCGGCCCTAGCAAGTTTGAGCAATTTCTCGAAAACAATCAAAAGCTGCTCACCGTTCTGCTTGGTCTGCTCGTCGTCGCAAGCGCGACCTACATCGTGATCCGCGGTGTGGAAAAAAGTCGCGAACAAACCGCAGGCGCCGCCCTCAGCAAAGCGGTGGGCCCTACGGCGCTGAAGGAAGTGATCGATCAACACGCCAACACCAAGGCCTCGGCATCCGCAAAGCTTTTGCTCGCCGATGTTCAGATCAGCGATGGAAAAACGGACGACGCGATGCAAACACTGCGCGACTTCATCGCCAATCATCCCAATCACTCAGCCATACCCACCGCCAGCGCCAAGCTCGCGGCCCAACTGATGAGCCAAGGCAAATCCGCCGAGGCATCGACGATCTTTCAGGACATCGTCGCAGATCCAAGCGCACGCTACATCGCGCCGTACGCACTGATCTGCCTTGGCGACATTGCCAAGGCTGGTGGTGATCCCGCAAAAGCCGAATCGCATTTCAAACAAATCCAAACAGAGTTTCCCGAAAGCAGCTTCGCCAGCATCGCCGCCGACCGACTTGCATCAGTTTACACGAAGGCCCCAGTCGAGGTCGAACCTCCGCCGCCAGCACCCGAACCGAAAAAAGCGGAACCTGAAAAAAAACCCGCGCCGCCGGCCGCCGAGAGCAAGGCGCCTGAAAAAAAATCTGCACCCAAGCCCGCTACCAAATCATCATCCAAGTCCACAAAAACAGCTCCAAAATCGATAAAAGCTAAAAATTAAGGCTGGAGAAAAATTTCACGGAACTCATATTCAAGCGTCATCATTTCGTAATCCACCCAATCACTCACCATGTTCAAAAAAGTCATCGGCCAAGACCAAGGCGAAAGCACCCGCCCC
>JBEEOX010000020.1:0-12653 GCA_041191425.1 Verrucomicrobiota bacterium
TGGTGGTCGCATCCTCCCGCTCCACGCAAATCCAACGCCTCAGGGCTCGCGGTGGTTTCGATGACGCGCTCATGGATGCCATCCTCGCCGCCCAGCTTCCGGTTCAGGAAAAAATGTCCCGCGCGGATGTGGTTTTCTGGAACGAAGGTCCGCCCGCCGTGCTGCGTTCCCAAATCCGCCGTTTCTGCCAATCCATTCTCATGAATCCCTCCCACGATCCCGAAGCCACCGAGGCCGCCACGGCCGCGCCAAGTGCTGTGCTCGATGCCCCGGCTTCGATCGACATCAACCAATTCCGTCACAAGCCGCTATCTGAACTCCAGTCGATGGCCGAGGCAGTGCCTGCGCGCATTCAGGGCGGCATTTCAAAAAGTCAGTTGATCTATGAGCTGCTGAGTTTCTACGGCCGCGAAGGTGCGGGCCTTGTCTGTGAGGGCGTGCTTGAGCAAACGAAGGAAAACTTCGCGATGCTGCGCGACCCGAGTCGCAGCTTTCGTCCATCGCCGGATGACATTCACCTCGGCAACCACATGGTGCGCGATCATGGCTTGAAGGTTGGTCAAATGGTGAAGGTCCGTGTGCGCCCACCGCGCGAGCGCGACAAGTACCTTTCGGCATTCGAGGTGATCGAGGTCGAAGGCATCCCGATCGCCGACTATCAGGCACCGAAAGATTTCGATCGTCTTACGCCATTGTTTCCCGATCAACGCATCCACCTCGAAGGCGAAGGCAATGATTTCCTCGGCGTGCGCGTGCTCGATCTGATTGCACCACTGGGCAAAGGCCAGCGCGGTCTCATTGTTGCACCACCGCGCGGCGGCAAAACGATTTTGCTCAAGCAAATCGCCCGTGCGATTCGCCAGAATCATCCCGATGCCGAGCTCATCATTCTCTTGCTCGACGAGCGGCCCGAGGAGGTCACCGACTTCGAGGAAACCGTTGGCGCGCCCGTGTTTGCCTCGACCTTCGATGAATCGCCGCGTCGCCACGCGCAGGTCGCCGACCTCGTGCTCGAGCGTGCGAAGCGTCGCGTCGAACTCGGCAAGGATGTGATCCTTCTGCTCGACAGCCTCACCCGCCTCGCGCGCGGACACAACGCCGCGATGCAAGGCGGCCCGATCGGATCGGGGGGCGTGAGTCCCGTGGCGTTGCAAAAATCCCGCAAATTTTTCGGCACCGCGCGCAATGTTGAGGAAGGTGGATCCCTCACCATTCTCGCCACCGCGCTCGTCGAAACTGAGAGCCGCCTCGACGATGTCGTGTTTGAGGAATTCAAAGGCACCGGCAACATGGAAGTGCGCCTCGATCGAGAACTCTCCGAACGCCGCGTTTTCCCCGCCATTCACATCCCGCAGTCCGGCACCCGCAACGACGACCGACTCTATCACCCCGACGAGTTTCTCAAGGTCGTCGACATCCGCCGTCAACTTGCCCAGCAACCGATCGGCGATGCGATCGAAAGCCTGCTTACCAACCTTCGCGCGACTAAGACCAACGCCGAGTTGCTGCTGCGCGGCTTGAGGTGAGCAGTGGAAGGCAGACTGAGTTAGAGGTTATAATACCAAAATCCCCTAGTAATTAGACTTTAATTCAGAGCGCCAGCGTTTGCTTGATCTCGCATCCAGCCATGGATCAGTGAGCGGACTTTTTCCGGATCGGTCCATTCTCGCGCGATGGCGATGAGGTGGTCTTCCAACTGACGCAAATTGTCATAGAGCCGATTGGCTGTTGGCGCTTTGAGCAGACGCCCAAAGCCTTCCACCGGATTGAGTTCCGGACAGTAGGGCGGCAGCGGCAACAACCGAATATTGGCCGGCAAACGCTCATCGCCCTTTGAAAGATGAAAGCCGGCCTGGTCCTGGATGACGACATGTAGAGAGTTCGGATCACTTTCAGCAATCTGTTGCAGGAACAGCGCATGGATGTCCTGGTTGATCGCCGGAGTGAAAAGCAGCTGCGCGTCGTTGGCTCCGTCGATTTCAAGCGCCTCATGCAGATAGCCCCATTTGTAGGTGGTCGCATAGGGAGCATGCACCCGCACTCCGCGCCGCGCCCATACCCGCCGAATCACCGGCAACAAGCCGTAGCGGTGTTCGTCGAGCACCCACAGCCGCACAGGGCTCTCAACGCGGTCTCCAACCACTTCTTGAATTCGCGCGGGAAGCTCAGCTTTGAAAGCGTCGGAGGCAGCCTGATCCTTCTTGCGGTGACTCTTGCGCGGCACTTTGAGTTTGCCGCCGAGCCGGTGCATCAACTTGCGCGTGCCGCTTTCGGTCAGTGTTTTGCGGGTGCGTTTGGCAATCCACTTTTGTGCATCGCGAGCCTGACGGAATGCACCGGCTTCCAATTTGGCAACAAACTCTGCAGCTACCGCGCCGTGAACCGCAGGCTTGCGTGCTCCTGCCCAGCTGCGTTTGAGCAATGCCTCCACCCCCTCGGATACGACCTTGTCGCGATAGGTAAAAACCGTTTGGCGACAAACGCCGGCAATCTTCATGATTTGCGCAACGGTGTGCTCATGCTGACCGATAAGCCGCACCACCAGCAAACGCTTGCGCGCCCAGTCGGGCTGTGTGCGTGTCCAGTGTTCTTCGATCTCTGCAACGATGTCTTGGCCAAGAGGTGGTAATGTTCTGCCCATGCCCGATGATGGACAATTACCTCTTGAATTGAAAGTCTAAAAGCTATCGGATTTTAGTATAAGTTATTGGGGAAGAGGAAGGAGCCTCATCTTTATCTTTTGAGCAGCGAATAAACCGCCGCTTCTTGTCTGACCTCTGCATCGTGGCTGGGATTTCTAGTCCCAGTCCGTCCGGTAGGGCGATGCGGCCTCGCGGCACCGATACTTTCATAAGATGATGGAACCGCGAATGAGCATGAATTGACCCGAAGCACTAATGAAGACGAATAGGCGGCCTCTTCACGGGCACCCCATTAACAAATAACCAATAACATCTAACTCTCCCTCTTCACTTGAACCTTGAAACTCCATCACCTCCGTGTTCCACCATTTCCGCATGCCTGAAGCGAAACCCAGCATTGAGACCCGCGAGGAGGTGATGTTTTTCGACACCGATTGCGGGGCGGTGGTTCACAACCTTGCCTACCTGCGCATGATCGAAACCTGTCGCACTCGACTCGCGGGGCTGATGGGCATGGATCTGCGCACGATGTCGGAGACCCAGATTTTCCCGGTCGTGGTGCGCACCGAGATCGATTACCAACGCCCAGCAAAATTGGGCGATTGGATCATGATAAAGGGTCGGCTCGATGAAATTTCCCGCGCGCGATTCTGGTGCGCCTTCGAAATGATCCGCGAATCCGATGGCGCCACGCTGGTGGCCGCGCGTCAGGCCTTGGCCTTGGTCGCCATGCCGGCCGGCAAGCCCCTGCGCCTGCCCGCCGAGTGGGCAACACGCTGGGAGTGACTTTCCTGCTCCGCCCGCTGCCTCCAATTTCTTGCCAAATTGCGCCGTCTGGCGTTCACTCCGCCCTGCTCCAGCCCATGGCCCTGATCGTTCAAAAATACGGCGGCACCTCCGTCGGCTCGCTCGACCGCATTCGCAATGTCGCCGCGCGCATGAAGCGCACCCGCGATGAAGGCAATCAGGCGGTCGCCGTGGTTTCTGCGATGTCGGGCGTGACCGATGGCCTCATCAAGATGGCCAAGGAACTTTCGGACAGCCCGAGCGAACGCGAGCTCGATGTGCTTCTGGCGACCGGCGAGCAGCAATCGATCGCACTGGTGACGATGGCCTTGCAGGAGCTCGGCGTCGACGCGGTATCGATCACCGGCCGTCAAGCCGGCATCCACACCACCGGGTCACATACACGCGGCCGTATCCTCGACATGGATCCGACGCTCATGCGCGGATTTCTCGACGAAGGCAAAACGCTGGTCGTTGCCGGATTCCAAGGGATCACACCTGATGGCATGATTCACACGCTGGGCCGCGGCGGATCCGACCTCACGGCGATCGCCGTGGCGGCAGCCTTGAAGGCCGATGTCTGCCAGATTCTCACTGATGTCGATGGCGTTTACACTTGCGACCCGCGCGTCGTGAAAAACGCACGCAAGCTGCCGGAAATTTCCTACGACGAAATGCTTGAGATGGCCTCGTCTGGATCAAAGGTCATGCAATCGCGCTCGGTCGAGTTTGCGAAAAAATTCGGCGTTGTTTTCGAAGTCCGCTCCTCCCTCAACGATAACCCAGGTACCCTCGTGTTAGAAGAACATCCCAACATGGAAAATGTCGTCATCCGCGGCGTTTCGATCGAACGCTCGCAGGCCCGTCTCACCATCACCGGCATCCCCGACGAACCCGGCATGTCTGGCCGCATCCTCAGAGCGCTCGGCGAGGCGGAGATCAACCTCGACATGATCATTTCCAACATCGCGCACGATGGCTTTGCGCGCCACTCGTTCACGATGCACTCGAGCGACCTTGGCCGCGCGCAGGCTGCGCTCAAGCCCCTGCTCTCGGAACTCCCGCAATCGAAAATCGAAACTGAAGCCGGCATCGCCAAGCTCTCTGTCGTTGGCATCGGCATGCGCTCGCACTCAGGTGTCGCCGCCACGATGTTCAAGGCACTCGGCGACGCAGGCATCAACATTGGCATGATCTCCACCTCGGAAATCAAGATCGCCGTCACGGTCGAAGAAAGCCGCATCGAAGACGCCGCCCGCGCCGTTCACGATGCCTTCAAGCTCGATCAAGCGCCGGCGTAGGAAGTTTCAAGGTTCAAGTTTTCAGTTTCAAGGTAGGGCGACGCCGCCTCTATGAAGAATACTTCACCGCCAAGGCACCAAGGACGCGGAGAGATAGGGTTAGAGGTTATTTGTTGTTCGTTATTGGGGGAAGTGGCGGCGCTTTCCAAGCGCCATGCCCTCGTTCCTTCATTGGCTTTTCATCGCGTCGAAATCATCGACTGAACTGATGCTGAGCTGTGGTGCGAAATCGGGAATTTCTGTTGATGTAGGCGAATTATTCTACTGTACTTTGAGAGTCTCATTTTTGGCGAATGCTGGCGAAATCTTTATCAACTCCTTACAATTTGAGAGCGTGGTACAGCTCCTCTCTGGACGAATTCTTGTCGACGAGCGATGACATGGTTCTAGGGCAGCTTGCGACCAACTCATCTTTCGCTTTAGAGCCGACCCAGCGTGATGCATGGCTGGGTCAATTGGCTATTTTGCGTGAGCAGCTCGAAGGTTTGAGTGGCGCTGTATTCTTTGAATTCAACATCCCGCGCATGGGCCGGCGGGTTGATGTGGTTCTGCTCATTGGGCCACTGGTTTTTGCAATCGAATTCAAAGTCGGCGAGCAGAAGTTCGATCGTGCATCTGTAAATCAAGTCTGGGACTACGCTCTCGATCTCAAAAACTTTCATGAGGCCAGTCACGATGCGTTCATCGCGCCGATTCTGGTCGCAACGAAATCATCAAGGCCCGCTTCGCTGTCATTCGTATTGGATGCGGATAGGGTGTTTCGACCTGTCTTGACCAACGCAAAAGAAATTCGCACGGCGATCGAATCCGGATTGAAAGCGGCGCAGGGAGCGTTTCTTGATGCTCATGCGTGGTCGTCATCCTCATATCGACCGACCCCGACCATCGTTGAAGCAGCGAGAGCGCTTTATGCGCGACATTCGGTTGAGGCGATTCACAGCTTCGATGCGGGCGCGCAAAACTTGGACAAAACTTCCAAGCGCGTCGAAGAATTGATCGACGAGGCCCGGGAGCACAAACGCAAATACATTTGTTTTGTGACCGGTGTGCCTGGAGCTGGCAAGACCCTGGTCGGACTGAATGTGGCAACGCAGAGGCGGGATGAGGATAAGCCAACGCATGCGGTGTTTCTTTCCGGAAATGGCCCCTTGGTTTCAGTGTTACGTGAGGCTTTGACTCGCGACGAATACGATCGACGAAAGCTTGCTGGTGAAAAAGTTCGCAAAGGACAAATCGGAGAGAGTGTTAAAGCTTTCATCCAGAACATTCACCACTTCCGCGATGAGGGATTGATCGACTCATCTCCGCCAGCAGAGCACGTTGTGATATTTGATGAAGCGCAGAGAGCTTGGAACCTGCAGCAGACGGCGAACTTCATGCAAAGGAAAAAGGGGCGAGCTAATTTCGATCAGTCAGAGCCTGAATTTTTGATTTCTTACATGGACAGACACAAAGACTGGGCCGTGATTATTTGCTTGGTTGGTGGCGGACAGGAGATCAATACCGGTGAGGCCGGTATCGGCGAATGGCTCAATGCGGCACATAACCGCTTTGCTCATTGGCAATTGTTTGTTTCCTCGAGATTGGTTGATTCGGAATACGCCGCTGGACGAGCGATGGAAATGTTGCGCGGTGGCAACTCCACGCACTATGATGACTCTTTGCATCTGGCTGTTTCGATGCGCTCATTCCGCGCGGAAAATGTCTCGGCATTTGTTAAAGCCTTGCTCGATGGCGAGAAACAGCAGGCACGTGATGTGTACCGGCAAATTTCGAATCGCTTCCCAATTGTTCTCACGCGCAATTTAGATTCCGCCAAGGAATGGATTGGATCCCGTGCCAGAGGCACTGAACGCTATGGTCTTGTAGCTTCATCCAAAGCGATGCGCCTGAAGCCGCATGCGGTCGATATTCGCGTAGCAGTCGACCCAATTCACTATTTTCTGAATGAGAGCCATGACACCAGATCGAGCTACTACTTGGAAGACGCTGCTACCGAGTTTCAGGTGCAAGGCTTGGAGCTTGATTGGACATGCGTGACATGGGATGCAGATTTTAGATTCAATGGTACTGGTTGGAATCATCACGACTTTCGCGGCAGTCGTTGGTGCAATATTGCGAACATTGATAACCGCAATTATCTGCGCAACGCGTACCGAGTGCTGCTGACACGTGCGAGACAAGGCATGGTGATTTTTATCCCGACAGGTGATGCCAACGACCCAACGCGGCTGCCTGAGTTTTATGATCCGACATTTCATTATCTGCGCGAACTGGGCGTGCAGGTAATTGATTGAGCTGTCTTAACACTTCGAAAACTCCGCGCCCCTTTGTGACCTTGGCGTTTTTGCTTGGTTCAAAACCTCTTCTCCGCGTCCACCTCCGCGTGCTTTGCGCCTCTGCATTTCGATTCTGTCTCATGCGGTCTCGGCGAGACCGCGCTACCTTCAAGAGGCGGCTTCTTCCAACTGCCCAATAACGAATAACCATATCTCACCGCCCCCTTGGCGAACTTGGCATTGCTCGTTGCCCCATTTAAACTTGGAATTTTAGGGTTATCAAATTCCAAGTTTAATCTAAAATTGGAATTTCAGCTTTCAAAAATCCAATTTTTCCGTGCTTTGCGCCTCTGCGTTTCGATTCTGTCTCATGCGGTCTCAGCGAGACCGCGCTATCTAGAGAAAGTCGCTTCTTTCATCTCCCCAATAAGCTCTAACCATCTCTCCGCGTCCCTTGGCGAACTTGGCGTCTTCGCGGTTCAAAAATCTTTTTCCTCCGAGAGTCGGCGTCGCGAGGCCGCGTCGCCCTACCTTGAATTCCCTACTCCCACACACTTCTGCGGCCTTGCATGGCGCGGAGGAGGGTGAGTTCGTCGGCGTGTTCGAGTCCGCCGCCGGCGGGGAGGCCTTGGGCGATGCGGGTGAGTCGGCAGTTTTTACCGCGCAGCATTTCGGCGAGGTAGTTGGCGGTGGCTTCGCCTTCGACATCGGATCCGAGGGCGAGCACGACTTCGATTTCCGCGCCGGCGGCGAGTGTCGCATCAATGCGTTGGAGAAGTTGCGGAATGCGCAGGTCTTCGGGTGATACGCGGTCGAGTGGCGAAAGTTTTCCGCCGAGGCAGTGGTAGCGTCCGCGCAGGGCGCCGGACCTTTCGAGTGGCAGCACATCGGTTGCTTGCTCGACGACGCAGAGGAGATGGTCGTCGCGTTTGGGATCATCGCAAATGCCGCAGGACTCGGCAGTGGCGAAGAAGCCGCAGGTTTGACACGGGTGGATGTCGGTGGCGGCGGTGGTGAGCGCGTTGGCGAGCGAGTGTGGCTCGGCCTTTGGGTTTTGCATCAGCCAAACCGCAATGCGTTCAGCGCTGCGCGGACCCACGCCGGGCAAGCGTTTGAGTTCAGCGATGAGGCCCTTGAAGGCCTCGGGAAAATCGGCGCGGCTCATAGGTCTGAGATTGGGGGTGCGTCACCGGGCATGCTGTGATTCATGGTGTAAAAAATGGCGCAAAGGCCTGACCACAGGGCGGCGATGAATGGAGCGGCAACATCGGGGCGATGAGCGGCAAGGCTGAGCACGGGTGCCCATGCGAGGACCATGAACAGCGTGGCAAAGCACAAAAACATGCGCCGCGCATGACCCGCCACCGCGAGGACTGCCCATGCCAAACCAAAGGCAAAGATCCACGCCGCGATCCAGATCACGGATTCGGGCAAATGTTTGGAAAACTTTTCGGCGCCGCCGCGCGAAACCGTTGCGGCGATCAGTTGGTTGATGCGTTCTAAAAACCCAAGCAGCTCGAGACCCGCAGCAAGGATGAGCGACATGCTGCCGATCGCCGCACCGGGCACGAGCACATGCCCTTCGCGTCGTGCGTTGTTTTGCCGATCCCGTTTCACGCGGCCCATCCTCATGCCGGCGGCGTGTCAATCAAGCACGACTTTTAAGAGAGTCCGCCGAACAAATCGAGTTGTGGTGCGTTCGCTTGTGGCAGTGTGTCTTGCGCCGTGTTTTTTGCCTTGGGTCCGGCTTTTTTTGCCTCGGGTTTGGTCGAGTTGAGTTCGAGGTGCGAGAGGATCGACTTCGCGCGCTCGACAACTGGTTTGGGCAGGCCCGCGAGGCGGGCGACTTGAATGCCGTAGGACTTGTCGGCGGCGCCGGGCAGGATTTTGTGAAGGAAGATGATTTCCTCGTTCCACTCGCGCACCGCGACATTGCAATTGGCAACGGCGGCCTTGGTGTTGGCGAGGTCGGTGAGCTCGTGGTAGTGCGTCGCAAACAGCGTGCGGCAGCCGATCTCGTCATGCAGGTGTTCGGCAACGGCCCATGCGATCGAGAGCCCGTCGAAGGTCGCCGTGCCGCGGCCGATCTCATCAAGGATCACCAGCGAGCGGTCGGTGGCATGATTGAGGATCAGCGCTGTCTCGCTCATCTCGACCATGAAGGTTGACTGACCGCGCGAGAGGTCGTCCGAAGCACCGACGCGGCAGAAGATCCGATCTACTAGACCCATCGTAGTTGCATCGGCCGGCACGAAGGCGCCGATTTGTGCCATCACGGCGATGAGCGCGACCTGGCGGATGTAAGTTGATTTACCGGCCATGTTCGGGCCGGTGAGGATTTGCAGGCGCGAGGATTCGGGATCTAGCTCCGTGTCGTTTGGCACGAACTTCGCGTCGGTGAGGGTTTGCTCAAGCACCGGGTGGCGACCGTTGGAAATCGTGAGCGCATTCGACTGATCCAACTGCGGCCGACAGTGGCGGTGGACTTGTGCGACTTCGGCCAGTGCGCCGAGCACATCGATTTCCGCGACGGCGGCGGCGGTTTGCTGGATGCGTGGGAGATGCGTCACCACTTGCGCGCGGAGTTGCGCGAAGAGCTCGGCTTCGAGTTGTTTCGATCTCTCCTCGGCGCCGAGCACCTTGTTTTCCATCTCCTTGAGTGCGGGCGTGATGTAGCGCTCGGCATTGGCCATCGTTTGCTTGCGCGTGTAATCATCCGGCACCTTCGCGAGGTGGCTGGTCGTGATCTCGATGAAGTAGCCGAAGACATTGTTGAACTTGATCTTGAGCGAATCGATGCCGGTGCGTTTGCGTTCGTCCTCCTGCAGTCGCGCGATCCAATCCTTGCCGCCGCGCGAGGCGTTGCGGAGTTCGTCGAGCTCCGGCGACCATCCATCGCGGATGATGCCGCCGTCGCGCAGGTTGGCGGGTGGTTCATCGGCGAGGGCGGATGCGAGCAACGCGGTGAGATCGGAGAAATCGTGGAGGCGATCGACATGCGTGTGACGCGTGATGACGAGCGATGAGAAATCCTCCTTCAATGTGGGCACATGCGAGAGCGAGATGCCGAGTGATTGGAGGTCGCGCGCGTTGCCAGATCCTTGCGAGAGGCGCGAGGTCGTGCGCTCGATATCGCGGATGCCTTTGAGTGACTCGCGGCATTTGGCGAGCAGGAAGGGTTCTTTGAGAAAGGCCTCGATCGTGTCCTGTCGAGCAGTGAGCGTGTCGATGTCGCGCAGCGGATGAAGGATCCAATCGCGCAGCAGCCGCGCGCCCATGGGAGTGGCGGTGCGGTCGAGCACGCCGAGCAATGTGTGTTGGCGGCCCGAGCGCGAGTCGACGAGGTCGAGGTTGCGTTGCGACGCGGCATCGATGAGCACATGCGCGGAGTTTTCGCGCACGCGCGGATGGCGCAGGTGTTCGCAGGGTCGGCGCAGCTGATGGATCAGGTAATGCAGGGTCGCGCCAGCGGCGCCTGATGCCGCGTGCATTTCGGCGCAGCCGAATCCATCGAGTGAATGAACGCCGAAATGATCTTTCAGCATCAGCGACGCGTGCTCGGGCAGAAAGGTGTAGCCGTCGTAAGCGATTGCGTTCGGCAGATCGCCGAACTGGGAGGTCTGATGATCGGGCACCAGCAACTCCGAGGGCGACACGCGCGCGAGTTCGTCGGCGAGCTGCGAGGCATCGGAAAATTCGCAGAGCGTGAATTCACCGGTCGTGTGATCGATCAACGCGAGGCCGCTGGATTTTCCATGGGCGAAAACTGCCGCGAGATAGTTGGGTCGTTCGTCGTCGAGCAGCGTGAGGTCGTCGATCGATCCCGGCGAGAGGATGCGAGCGATTTCGCGTTCGACGAGTTTGCCTGGCTTTGGGTTGGAGGTTTGCTCGGCGATTGCCACGCGTTTGCCGGCCTTGAGCAGCCGCGCGATGTAGGCCTGCGCCGCATGATAAGGCACACCGCACATTGGAGTACCGCCGCGTTTGGTAAGAGCGACATTCAAGATAGGCGCCGCGTTCTTCGCATCGTCGAAGAACATTTCGTAAAAATCGCCGAGACGATAAAACAGGATCACATCCGCTGGCAGCGACTTCCGCATGGCCATGTACTGGGCCATCATCGGAGTGCTTGCGGATTCAGCCATGCGCGGCAGTTTGGGGATTTGGAAAACCGCTGGCAAGGATGCAGGCGGGGCAGCAAAAACTTATCGGGCCTTTGCATCCATCGTGAATGCCGTTATCCTCCTACTTGCTTGATCCTAAAAACCGAAAACTTGAAACACCCCTTTCCATGAATCTCCCCATTCTCTACATCAAGCTGGGTTGCCCGTGGTGCGATGAGGTCGTCGACTACCTCGCGCGCAAGGGCATCGAAACCCGCATCGTGATTGTTTCCGGCAACCCCGAGGCGATGCGCGAAATGGTCGCGTTGTCGGGTCAGTCGAAAGCTCCGACGATGGATTGGCATGGCGAGGTGCTGGCCGACTTTGGAGTCGATGAACTCGTGCCGTTTTTGAAGCAGAGGGGCTTGTGAAAAGACATGAGAGATTGGGGATTTGATATTGTGGAGAAACGAAGCGGGTTTGCCCTAGAGCTCATAACTCTTTCCTCCAATCGCGCGCTGTGTCACTGTGCATCATGAGTTCCGAGCTTCGTTTGTTGCATGTCGGTGAATCGGGCGGACCGCGGGTAAGGCTGGGTCCATACGACATCGAGACGCTGATCGCTGAGGCTGACGAAGGCGCGGCGACTGCGTATCGGATTCGGATTGCGCCGCATCAGCGCACGCAGGTGAGCTATCATTTGGTGGCGGAGGAGTTTTATTATGTGATCAGCGGCAGCGGTGTGGCGGTGCTCAATGGGGTCGAGCGGCCGGTGCGGGCGGGAGATTTTTTACGGCTGCCCCCAGGCACCACGCATGGATTTGTGTCGGCGGATGAGGAATTGGTCATGCTCGATGTCCATGCGCCGGGCTCGCGGACGGATCGAGATGTGTACTTTTTGGAGGGCGGGCCCGAGGGATTTGGGGCTTCCCCTCCCCGCTAGATGCAATTTGCTTGCAAAAAACATAAAAGTGCATCAAGCTCCGCGCATGAGGCACTGGATCACGCGGATCGCAATGGTCGTCTTGGCGTCATCGCTGAGCATGGCGGCCGAATTGAAGGTTGCCGCCCTGCATCCGCTAATGGCGGATTTGGCGCGTCAGGTGGGTGGCGAGCGGGTGGGAGTTTTCGACCTCGTTGGTGCGGGCGGAAATCCGCATCGCTTTGAGCCGCGTCCGTCGGATTTGAAAACCATGCGCGGGTCGGCGCTGGTCTTGGCAGGCGGCAAGCATTTGGAGCCTTATCTGGATCGACTGAAATCGTCACTTGGAGATGTGACCGTGGTCGAGGTTGGCCGCACGATTCCTTCTCTGACTTTGGACGAGGATGACGTTTATGTTTGTTGCCCGCATCATGCGGCGGGTTCGATCGACCCTCACTGGTGGCATGGCATTGATCACATGCGTCGCGCGGCTCGCGTGGTGGCGCAGGAATTTGCGGTGAAGGATTCGGCCGGCAAGGATCGTTATCTGGCCAACGCGCAGGCATATGGTCGTCGATTGGAGGATTTGAAAAGTTGGGCGCGCAATGAGCTGGCGAAAG
>JBEEOX010000021.1:0-12356 GCA_041191425.1 Verrucomicrobiota bacterium
GCGTTGCAAGGGAGTGTTGGTAGCTCCAACGGTGGAGAGGGTCATGGCGTTCGGTTCGTGCACGCCGACATCTGTTGCGGTTTTGAACCAGTCTTCAAATTGTTGGATCGGGTCCGCCTTGAGGTCGTCGCGTCGCAAACCGCGGTCGGAATATTCCTTTCTAAAATCGGCCAAGTTCACAACCCATCCAAAGCCCTATGGCGGAGACATGCAAGGCTATCGTTTCAGTGCGGCGTGAAGCATTCGAATGTGTTGATTCGGGTGAGTTCGGCAAGCTCGTCGTCATCGAGCCCGAGGCACATCGCGAGGGCTTGGCCGATGGTGGGCAGGTTGGCGGGGTGGTTGATGCCATCCGCGATTGGATGGGTGATAAATTTGGTTGGAGGGAGCATGTCGGGCGCGTCGGTTTCGACGAGGATCCGCTCGCGTGGCAGTTTGCGAAAGACATCGATCATGTGGGATTTCTCTGGTTTGAGGAAATAGCCCGAAAACGAAAAATAGGCACCGAGAGGTATGAGACGGCGGGCGGTTTCGATCGAGCCATTAAAGGAATGGAGGAGAAATTTTGTTGGAGGACTTTCTTTTTTAAATGCGTCGAACAAAGGTTCCCAAGCGCGGAGGCAATGAATCGTTGCGCAGCGGTTCAGCTCGCGGGCGATACGAAGTTGCTCGATGAAGATCGGCATTTGTATTTCAATCGAGGGTGTGTCGACCCATCGGTCGAGCCCACATTCGCCAACGCTCGAATTCGGATATTTGATCAGTATGGCGCTGAGCCTCTCCTGCCAACCTGGGCTTGCAGTGTGCGCGTGCCACGGATGAATGCCGAAGGTGGGAATGATGAAATCTGGGTGAGTGGTGGCGAGATTTTCGACTATAGCCCAGTCGTTTTCGCAGGTGGCATTGACAATGATCTTATCGATATTCGCTTCGCGTGAGGTACGGATGATCGCTTTTTGGTCGACGAAACGTTCGTCTTGAAGGTGGTTGTGTGCGTCAATCCAACCTGGCATGGGAAAACAATTTTGTTTTAGCGAAGCCCGCGAGGCTTCACCTGATTCGGTGATTCAAATGTCACATCGGTGATTGATGTACGGCGCCCGCTTTGAGGGTCGTGTGACGACACCTGCATTTTTCGTAGCGTCCAGACATTGTTGGCGACTTGCATGATGTCTTCGACTTGGAACTCCTTGAGCAATCCGCCTTTTTCGTCGTGTCCGCGAATCTTCATGAACGCGCCAAATTTTTCGTGCACCCAGACATAGACCACCTCGTAGCGGCCGGGGGTGTTGCGTGGTTTATCGATGCGAATCTTGTGACAGGCCTGACCGCCGATGTTCTCGCTGCCTTCGAGCTTGGGGTTGGGCCAATAAAGAAAGCGCAGCGACAAGTCCTCATAGGTCAAGTCGGTACCAGCGATGGGTGCGACGAGTTGCTTGGCGTTGAGGTCGCATGTTTTGCCGTCGACAATTTCAAATAGGTTGTATGAGGAATCGCCCATGCGCATGTGAAAGATCCGAGGGCTACTTGGGTTTTCAAAAAACTGGAACTGGATTTCGCCGCCCATCAGAAAGAGGGTGACGGGTGTTTTTTGATTGCCCTTGCGGATGTGCCCGCTGAGGCCTTTTTCAAGCTTTGTAAGTGATGCGGAGAGGCGCGCGCCTTCCAAGATGGCTGAGGGGTCGGGGGCCTGAGCCATGGCGTTGAGGCACAGGAGCGGCAGGGTGATAACGAGCAAGACTCGGCGGAACATGGGTGAAAAGATGGACGATTTGAGCTAATCGGCAAGGACGGTCGCGTAATGATTCTAAAAATTAGTCAGCCAAAACGCTGTTTTTTTAAACAAAAATCGATTGGAGCTTGATGGACTTGAAGCACGACCCTTGGATAAGCGGGTCAACAATTTCCCACCGCATGAGTCTCCGCAAGCAACTTTCCGACATCCTGCCGCCTCTGCTTCCGGGCAATCCGAGTGACGCGATCAAGGGCACGGAGTTGATCCGTCTCACGCGATTGCAGTTGAAGGGAAATTATTCCGACGCATCGCTGCGTTATCATTTTTCGATCATGTCCTGCGACCCTGGCTCACCGATCGCCAAGGTTGAGAAAGGCCAAGGTTATTATCGCCGAAGTGCGCCATTGCCTGCCTTGTCGGGTGCTCAGGAGTTGCTGGCAATGACTCAAGGAAGGCTCGAGGATTTGACCTCGGTCGATGTCGACAAGGTCGATGGTGCGATGCTGCGTATACGCAAGTTTCGAGCTGTAGTGACGCGATATTTTGAAATCAATGGGCGCTTTCCTTTCGCGTTTCGCGAAGCGTTCGGCAAAGACTCGCCGATTGGCAACTTGTGGAAGTATCCCGAGCTGGTTTTGGTCGATTGGGAGACCGGTGGTTCGCCCGATGAGGAAATGTCGCTCGATGAGACGATGCTTTCATTCAAGCAACGCATGGGCATCGCACCATTCCGCTTGCATGCTGCTCGTTTGCGCATCCAGCCATCGCTGCAAACCTATCGGGAGGATTTTTATCAAACGCTGGCTGTGTCGATGTGGGCCCAGGGGGGTGAATTGATCTATGCTTCGCCAGTGGAGGACGAGGCTTTGGCCGATGGCCTGCGCCGACTCAGTGCGGCCTTCGGTGTCGGTGTTACTTCCTTTGGTCTGACCGCCGATGCGTTGGATGAACTTCCGCGCCCGGCCAACATCCTCAATGCGCATCCGCGTGAAACGGAGGCCATCATGGGCAAGCTTGAGATCAATCGCATTGCCGCGCCGAGATCGCGCGCGCAGCTTGACTGGAATGAATTGAGCTCCCTGCGCAACGAATCTGATGAAGCTGAGAAGTTGGTGCGCTGGCTCACTCGTTGCATCGATGAGCGCAAGGCCGAAGGGTATCGGGAAGAGTGAGAAGATGGCATGGCGGTTGGAAACCGCCGCCACGGCGTGATATTACCTTGTTAGAAAATTTTTCACCGATTCACGTTTCAGGCGGAGTTCGCGCCATTCGTTGACGAGGCGGCTGGCTTCGATGATGCCGCAACCGGCTGGGATGCGAAGGCGGGTGCCGTCGCACCAAATGCCGCGGATGGCGACGATGGCCTCGAATCGTCCATTGTGAAAGACACCAAAGGGGGCGCCGAATTGGCTTGGGCAATCGAGTCGCTCGCGCCAACCGATGAGTTGATTCATCGTCTCGGTGGTGCGCGGCAGTGGTCCGAGGGCGGGGGTTGGGTGGAGTTTGCGAATGAGAGCCTCCGGCGACATCGGCGAGTGAAGTTTCACCGAGATGCGCGTGAGGAAATGTACGATCGATCCGAGATTCAGAATGCTGCGCGAGTGGCGTGAAAGTTTCCCGAGGTCGAGAAGTTTTGAAACGAGGGTTTGCGCTACATATTCGTGCTCGCGGATTTCCTTCTCGTCGGCGGCGAAGACATCGTGATCCTCCGCACGCGCGGTGCCAGCCAGTGCCATGGTTTCGAGTTGGCATGCATCGAGCGAAAAAAGCAGTTCGGGTGTTGCGCCTGAAAAGCCGGACTCACTGTCGATCCATCCGTATGAATGCAAGGGTGCGCGCAGACCTTGCATTGCATGGACGATCGATTGGATGGGAGAGGATTTGCAAATCCCTGTCTCGGTCACAACGGGCACGGTTTTTTCAAATTCACCGCTGTGAATGCTCGTCATGATTTCCTGAAAGACCGAAGAGAAGGGTGTGGCATCGAGAGCTTGCCAATCGCATTCAATGGGTTCGGCTTTATTTTCTGCTGCAACAGTCTCCGCCGTAAGGCACTCGACACGACTTGGCAGTTTCCAAGGCAGTGGGTCCGAGAGCGCAAAGTCCTGCAGGTAAAATGCCGTGCCGTCATGAGGAGCCTCCGCACTGGAAGTGAAGGGACCGTGGCCCACGATTCTCGTCCCGTCGCTGCGGGTGAGCCATGCCATGGATGGAGGCTGGTTGATCATGGAGGTGCGTGACGATGCTCGCGATGTGAGCCCCGCGCAAGTTTCATTAGTTCAGAACGCGTCACGCACATGGTTGACCTCGGGCAATGCGCCGTCTTCGAGCCAGACCTCGATCACATCAAAGCGCCATGGAAGATTGCGTGACTTGAGCAACTTGAGCCAGGCGTTGGCGCCACGCTCGATGAGCTGTTGTTTGGATTTGTTTACCGCGTCGAGGGGGCGAATTTTGGTGTCCTTTTGACGGGTTTTGACTTCGACAAAAAGAAGCAGTCTTCCTTGTCTGGCAATGATATCGACCTCGCCTCGGCGTGGACCTTTGAAATTTCGTTTCAAAATTCGATGACCAGTTGATCGCAAAAAATCGACAGCGACCCGTTCGCCGTATTCACCGATCCATTTGCGGTCGCGTGGCGAACCGTCAGGCGCGGTCAAGCGGCAGGGTGAGTTGAGCCACCGGCTGAAACGAGCGACGATGATGGCGACAAGGGCCGTGTATCCGAAGCGCTTCAAGGTGTGCTTTGGTGCCATATCCCTGATGTTTCGCAAAGCCGAATTGCGGAAACTCACGGTCGATTTTCAGCATGATGTCGTCGCGTCTGACCTTGGCAATGATGCTGGCGGCTGAGATTGATAGCGAGATTGAATCACCTTTCACAATGCCGTCATGTGGAATAGGAAATGAGCGGAGCGGGAGACCATCGATGAGGCAGTAATCGGGGGCCTCACTGAGTGACTCAAACGCGCGTCGCATAGCGAGATGGGTGGCATTGAGAATGTTGAGCGTGTCAATTTCCTCGTGATCGGCGGTGGCAACCGACCAGACGATGTCCGGATGCGTTGTGAGGTGGTCGTAGAGTTTGCGACGAGCAGAAGCACTGAGTTTTTTTGAGTCGTCGAGGCCAGGGCAGAAGAAACCTTTCGGCAAGATGACTGCCGCAGCGGCGACTGGTCCGGCGAGTGGACCGCGTCCGGCTTCATCAATGCCAGCGACTCGTGAGATGCCGCGAGCGTGAAGAGCTTGTTCAAGAGAAAGGTCGGGCACGCCAAAGCGTTTTTTTCACATTCGCTATTGGCTGCAAAGCATTTTCATCGAAAGACAAAGACTGAAAATGATACTCATCCGAGCGCGATCGCGTAGGTGAAACTTGAATCATTCGGTTCAATGATTGGACGCAAATGATTTCTTACCATTGGATGGATGCGGGATGGACGGTGGTGATGCTCGGGCTTGGCGGTATTTTGGGGATTTTGGTGCACAAGCATCAGCCCTCGGGCTACCGCACTTTGAGCAGCATGTTCCCAAGAAAAAAAGTTGAGGTGCCTGAGGAGGTGAAGGGGGAGTGGGCTATAGGCGTGTATGAGGGGGCAAGCCCATGGAGTTTGGTTGAGAGCAAACGGGTGGAGAATCCGGTGCTCACAAGGGATGACATCACCGATGTGGACGCCGAATTGCTGGCTGATCCCTTCATGTTGGTCCGTGATGGTGTCTTTTACCTGTTCTTTGAAATTTTGCTAGCAGCTCAAAACAAGGGAGTGATTGGGTACGCGGTCAGTGCCGATGGATACGAGTGGCAGTATCGGGGAGTTGTTTTGGAGGAGAACTTTCACCTCTCGTATCCGCATGTTTTTGAATGGAACGGACAGGTGTACATGATGCCTGAGTCAAACGAAGATTTTTCGGTCAGACTCTATCGAGCGGTGGAATTCCCGAAGCGGTGGGAATTCGTCAACAAACTCCTCACGGGTCATGACTATGTCGATGCGACACTGTTTCGTTACAACGACATGTGGTGGATGTTTGCGAGCACGACGCGCAATGATGTGTTGAATTTGTATTACTCACCCAACTTGAAAGACGGGTGGTCGGCTCACCCGATGAACCCAGTGGTGAAGCTCGACAAGCATATCGCAAGGCCAGGTGGTAAGGTGATCGAGCATGACGGAAAGCTGTATCGATTTGGTCAGGATGATGACCCGGATTATGGCATTCAGGTCTTTGCGTTCGAAATTGTGGAGCTCAACACTAGGGTCTACCGCGAGAGAATGATGCTGGAGAAACCTGTCGTCACAGCCAGTGGCCACGGATGGAATTCGACGGGCATGCACCATGTCGACATGCATCAGCGGGGGGATCAGTGGATGGCCGTGGTGGATGGGCGCAATGCGTGATACAGGCTGGAGTCGCGATCTTCTGCGATCAAGCGATGGTATAGGTCGATCGTACGCTTGGTTTGGAGAGAGATCGGATATTCTTTGACCACAATTTCGCGACAATTTTGCGCCATCGTTTGTATCGCTTCCGGATTGGAGATCATTTCCTCAATCACGCGGCTGAGGTCGCAAGCGTGTTCGGGTTTGGCAAGTTGTCCAGTGATGCCCTCGCGCACGAGTTCGGGGACGCCACCGACAGCGAATGATGCAACGGGTGTGCCGCAGGCCATGCTTTCAAGAATCACAAGAGGCGAGTTTTCCGCGCGACTTGGATGGATGAAGAGGTCGGCGGCTGAGAACGCGAGTACCTTCATGCGGTCGCTTTGGAGGTAGCCGAGTTGGATCGAGGGGATTCCAATTTCATTGACGATGCCCTCGCTTGCGTTGCCAAAGACGAGCAAGACAAGTTGCTGTTTGAGTGAATCTGGTAAGCGTTGCAATGCCAGGACGAGAAGATCGGCACCTTTGAGCGGACGCTTCATGGTTTCGGCACCGAAGATCAGGATTTTTTTATCGAGCGGGAGATTCAGAAGGCTGCGAGCCAGCGCTTTATCAAAGGGTTGATAGACATCCGTATCGATGCCGTGCGGAATGTGGCGCACATCGAATGTGTTCAGCATGCTGTGTCTCACCGCATCGCGCAGCCATTTGCTCGGGGTGACGATGGTGAATTTGGATCGATGATAGGCGCGGTTTTTGAGGCGCCATTCGATGGCGGTGTAATCTCGGCGGATCGCGGGTTCGGTGAGTGGGTAAGGGCAATGACCGCAGCCGGTTTTCCATTTTTCGCAGTCAATGCTTGCGTGGCAATGTCCGGTGATCGGCCACATGTCATGAAAAGTGAATACGGTCGGCTTGTGGGCGGTGATGCGCGGAAGGGCGAGATAGCTTAAGGTGGCACTGTGAGTGCAGTGGATGTCGATGAGATCGGCGCTTTTGAATTCCTCCATGCGCGGCACATCGAAGGAGCTGAGAAGGTGAATGTCGTGCAAACCGACTCGTCGGGTAATGCGCCGCAGAAACTTTTCCACATGAGGTCGGCTTGGCATGGGGACCGAGTCCTTTTGTGTTGCATCACGACAAAGAATGCGGGCTTCGATACCGCTAGTCACGAGTCCCTCGCGCAAGCGGTTCATCTGGATCTGACCGCCGCCGGCATGGCCATCACCACGGTGCATGAGCAGGACTTTCATGGTACGAATGCCCGCGGCAGGTTGTCCGCGATTGCCCGAATGGTAAGCGGGCTGAGCATTCATCCCCATCACGCAATGGCGTGACACAAGCTTTGCGCTTTATTGCGAATCGTTGCCGAGCATGCTTTTCAGATTGCTGAAGAAACTGTCGAGCTCGTCACTGTCCGGTTCGAAGGCGAGGATTTCTTCGTAGCTCGTGTGTTCGATGTGGGTGTCATCGAGTTCGGCGATGAATGAACTGGCCTGGCAGGCGGTGTCTTGCCCCCATTTCACGCGCTTCGTGCAATAAGTCATCGTGAGTTGATCCTGCGCGCGGGTGATTCCCACATACAGCAAGCGGCGTTCCTCGTCTTTGGTGCCGTCGGTGACGCTGCGAGAGTGCGGTAGGAATCCTTCTTCGAGACCGACGAGAAAAACGACGGGAAATTCAAGGCCCTTTGAGGCGTGGAGTGTGATCAGCGTGGCGCCTTGTTTTTTTTCGATGTCATCTTCTTCTCGATCCGAAGCGAGCGCGCTATCATCAAGAAAGGCCTGAAGCTTGCGGCCTTTCAGCGCATGATCGCGGAGACTGTCGAGAATGCTCTGCACGCCTTCAGCGCGTTGCTGGCGCTCTTGGTCGGTTTTGCATCCGCGACCGATCCACGGAAGGTAGTCCATCTCCTTGAGAAGGTCGCCGAGCACATCGGCCGGGTTTTCATTCTTTAGGTCGATGCGGTTTTTTGCTCCCGAAATCAGAGCGACAAAGTCTTCAATCGCATTGCGAGTTTTCGATCCAAGCGAGTTGGTAAATTCCGGTTCGCAGAGGGTTTCCCAAACTGATTTGTGATGCTCACGACTCCAGTCAGTCGCCAGCACCGCAGTGGACTGACCGATCCCGCGATTGGGCGCGTTGAGAATGCGCAGCAGCGGCACATCTGCTTCGGGGGAAACCATCAGCTGGGTGTAGGCCAGCACATCGCGAACCTCGCGTCGGTCGTAAAAACTTTGCGCGCCGATCATGCGGTAGGGGATTTTGCGTTCGCGCAGTGCGAGTTCAAGTTTGCGACTCTGACCATTGGTGCGAAAGAGTACGGCAAAGTCTTCCCATTTTCTTGTGCTTCCCTTGCCCGCAAGAATTTCCTCCGCGACAAACTCCGCTTCCTCGTCGTCCCCAGGCATGGCGACGATGCGTACTGGCTCGCCGGGCGGGCGAGTGGTGCGCAGGGATTTTTCGCGGCGTCCGCGATTGTGGCGGATAAGGCTGTTGGCGGTGTGGAGGACCGCATGGGTCGAGCGGTAATTGTCCTCGAGGCGAATGATTTTCGGGTTCGGAAAGAACCGTTCAAATTGCAAAATGTTCGCGGTCTCGGCGCCGCGCCAGCCGTAGATCGATTGGTCGTCATCGCCGACCACGCACACATGAAATGGTGGGCCGACAAGTTGTTGGAGCAGTCGCATTTGCAGCGAATTGGTGTCTTGGAACTCATCGACGGTCACACGCGTGAAGCGTTGACGAAACTGCTCGCGAACATCTTCGTGTTCGCGCAAAACTTTTTCGGCGAGAAGCAAGAGGTCATCGAAATCGACCGCATTTTGCGCGCGCAGTTCGTTTTGATATGCCACGCCGAGCATGGCAAAAAAGTCATCATCGAGATCTGCTGGATCGAGTCCTTGGTTTTTTGCATTCGAGATGGCTGAGAGTACGGTCTCGGGCTTGATTTTTTCATCACTGCCACCCTTGCGCACGAGCAGTTGTTTCATCAGGCCGACTTGATCCGAGTACGAGCAGATCGAGAAATTCTTTTTGTAGCCCAGCTTGTCGATGCCGCCCCGCAGGATGCGCACGCAGAGCGAGTGAAAGGTGCAGACGGTCATTTCCGACGCGGCTTTTTTTGAAACCATGCCTGCGATGCGCTCGCGCATTTCGCTGGCGGCCTTGTTGGTGAAGGTGACCGCGAGGATCTCAGATGCGGGAATTTTTCGCTCAAGCATGTGAACGATCCGGCAGGTGACCGTGCGGGTCTTGCCGGTGCCCGCGCCGGCGAGGATGAGCACCGGGCCGTCGAGGGCTCCTACCGCCTCGCGCTGGGCTTGATTGAGGGATGCGAAAGAAAAAGATGACGCCATGGGCGTTCGAAATCAAGCGAGCCGATGCGCCCTTGGCGAGAACGGAGTGAGGGTCTTACTGTTGAGTGGGTTTTTTTTGATTGTCCATCCGGCGCTGCCGCCTGTTTCAGATGCCGCAAGGCTCAAGAGACAGGCAAATTGCATGGTATGGCTTGCAATGCTTTCAATGCTTCGTATGTTTGCCACATGATATTCAGTGCTGTGATCACTGCTGCCGAGGAAGGTGGATTTGTGGCATTCAATCCCGAAACCGGTACCAGCACTCAAGGTGAGACCTTTGATGAGGCGATGGCCAATTTGAGGGAGGCAACAGAGTTGTATCTCGAGGTGTTCCCCATGAAAACCAAGACGCCCGCGGTTTTAACCTGTTTCGAACTTTCCCATGCCCAAACTGCCGGTTGTTAGTGGGAAAGAGTGCCGCAAGGCCTTGATGCGCCTCGGCTATGAGGAAATTCGGCAGCGTGGCAGCCATGTGGTCATGCGCAGGGCTGAAAGTGGCTGCGTGATACCGATGCATGGGGAAATCAAGACCGGCACGCTCTCCGGGATTCTGAGACAGGCTGGGCTCAATGTGGAAGAATTCATCGAGGCATTGGGCAAATGAGTTTTTTCGCCATTGGCTGACATTGCCATCGCGGGTGATGCCGATTTGTTTGGAAAAAGATGCCATTTTTGGCTTGCCAAGGGAGGGTGGGTGGTTAGTTTTCGCGCCCCATGCCAAGAGTCTCTGGAAAAGCAAAGACACGGAAAGCCGTTGCCAAACGCTTCAAGGTGACAGGTACGGGGAAGATCCTTCGTCGCAAACAAGGAGCACGCCACTTGCTTCAATGCAAGAACAGCAAGCGCAAGCGCAGGCTGGGTCAAGCATGCCTTGTTTCCGATGCTGACATCAAAAATGTCAAAGAGAACCTTCCCTTCCACTGAAACTGAAGCCGGCAACGGAATGCGCCCCCGTCCGCGAATCGGACGGCCTCCACACAGCCTGATCCCGCGAGGGAGACACAAACAGGTGAGACTGTGGGAGGTATGAAATCAACGACCTGTTTCAACACACAATAGAACATGCCAAGAGCAACCAACTCACCGGCCAGCCGCAAGCGTCGCAAGCGCGTGTTGCTGCGTGCCAAGGGTTTCCGCGGATTCCGCTCGAAACTCTTCCGTTACGCCAAGGACGCCGTCCGCAAGGCGATGACCTATGAATACCGCGACCGCAAGCGCCGCAAGGGCCAGTTCCGCAGGTTGTGGACGCAGCGGATCAATGCCGCCGTCCGCGCCGAGGGTCTGACCTACTCGCGCTTCATCGAAGGTCTCAAAGCCGCTGGCATTGAGGCCGACCGCAAGATCCTTTCGGATCTCGCGATCACCGATGCCGCCGCGTTTTCTGCCATCGTCGCCCAGGCCAAGAAAGCGCTCGAAGCGAAAGCTTCGGCGGTCAGCGCCTGATGCGAAGATAAAAATCAATCAACCGCCGTTCGGTCCTTCCGGGCGGCGGTTTTTTTTTGGCATAAAGAGCGTTGAGCAAAGGGGTTGCCAGCGATGTGTCGAGTAATCAAATTGCGGCGACGTGATGAAAGCCTTTGATGCGTATCAGTTGCTGGGGATGGAGAAACGTCTCGGGATCAGCGCCGAAGCCTTGCGCGAGGCGTTTCGTGAGGCGGGCAAACGGCATCATCCGGATGCAGGCGGCGTGGAAGGGGATTTTGCGAATCTGCAAAGGGCACATGACACATTGGCCAGCCCTTCGCGGCGATTGTCACACTGGCTCGAGTTTCGCGGAATCGAGGTCGATCCGCGTGGAGCGGTCGATGATTCGCTGATGGATCTTTTCGCGCGGGTGGGCTCGACGATTCAGAAGTGCGAGGCGCTCATTCGTCGGCGTGATGAGGCGAAGTCGGCGCTTGGCCGTGCGTTGCTAGAAGATGAAACACAGCGCTGCCGTGAGGATTTGGAGGATGTGATCGCGTGTGTGGTAGAACGCATTGAGAGCGAGTGCGCGGTATTTTCGCAGTTCGAAGATTTGGATTCCATCGACGAGACGGACGTGGCGCGCACCGTGCGCAATTTGGCTTTCTTGGAAAAGTGGCAAGCATCCTTGAGGGCGATGTTTCCGCGGATGCTGTGAGGTCTCCTGACCTAATGAATCGCGCTAAGCTCAGGCTTCGCTAAGCGCGTTTTGGAATGCCTCGATGAGCTTGTCGATGGGCTCTTGGCCGCAAGAAACACGGATGAGTGAGGGGTGAGCACCGCAGGCCTCGGCCCATGCGAGCTCGGGGTAATGGGCGAGCATTACATATGGGCAGACCAGCGTGAAGTTCGTGCCAAAGCTCGGTCCCTTGGAAAGGCGAAGAGCGTCGTAGAAGGCTGGGGTTTTCTTGAGGTTTTTGAGCGTGAAGGAAAGCAGCCCGCCGTAGCCGTCGTTTTTGCGTCGGATGAGATCGTAGTTTGCGCGGGTGGTGATGGAAGGATGCCAGACCGCTGCGACGGCCGGGTGATTGGAAAGCCATTCGGCGAGAGCCGTGCCGTTGGTGTTGATTGTATCCATGCGCTTTGGGTAGCCCTTGATGTTGGAGAGCAGCACTTCCGCATCGCCGATGTAGAGGGGCGAAACCGATTCGGATTCGGTGGCAAGGAGCGAGGTGAAAATGGTCGCGAAGGGTGAGCTTTTCGAAACGGTGGCCATGCCGGCCATGATGTCGCCTTCGCCGGAGATCCATTTCGTGAGGCTGCCGGTGACGACATCGGCGTAGGGGAGCGCGTCGACATTGGAGGGTCCGCAGGCGGAGTCGTCGACGATCAATGGCGTGCCGCCAATCGCGCAGGCTTCGGAGATTTTTTTGAGGTCGGCGGTGCGCAGGAGCGGATTGCTGGGAGCCTCGGTGAAGA
>JBEEOX010000022.1:0-11833 GCA_041191425.1 Verrucomicrobiota bacterium
GCGACATTCTGCGCATCGAGTTGCCAACCGTGCGCGAGATCCCTTCGGAAAAAGTCGTTGAGTCGCGATCGGTGATTGCCGTCGATGCGGCGGGAACGATCACGCTCGACTCACTCAAGGTTCCGCCGGGTTTGCTCGACTCGTTTCTGGCCGCTTATCAAAAACAAAACCCCGGCCGCAAACTCGAGCTTGAGGCGGACAAAAAACTTCCGCTCGATCGCTTGCTGGAAATTTGGGAGGCACTGACCAAGGCCGGCATTCCGATAAGGGATGTGCCGGCGCGGATCCGCGTGGGGATGGATCAGTAAGGCGGGCTCAAGCTCACGGCCCAAATTCAAGCGAGTGCATTTCTTCGCGCATGAATTCCATCAGGCGCTCCATCTCCGACAAATGTTCGCGCAGGCGCCGCGGACTGGGTGCTTTTGGCGCTCGCGGCGCATCGGGTTTTTGCGCGCGTGCGAATATGGGTTTTTCTGGTTCGCGAACCTTGGCGATCGTTGGATCCTTTGGTGCGTTTGCGAGCATTTGCGTTACGGCAGCCGAGGGCATGATGAAGGATCGAGTGCGGTCGGCGCGCGCAACCGTGATGCCGATCACGCGACCTTGAAGGTCGACCACGGGTCCGCCAATTTGATCCGGCTCCAGTCGCATGTCCGACTGCACGACGCGGGTGAACGAATCGCGAACGCTGCTGACCTTGCCGCCCATCTCTTCCATTTGCGCGAGTCGCGGGTTGTAAATTTTTGGAAGCTCTGGTCGTTGACCGAGAGTGACATGGAAAGTTTTTTCCTGCTTGCCGCTAACGCTCGCGCGCAATGCTACGGTTTCGCCAGGCTTGGCGCCGGTGAGGGTGCTTTTCAATTCCATCAATCCCGAAATCGGCCGATCTTTCACCGATAGCACGATGTCCCCCGGCTTGAGTCCTGCTGCTTCAGCAGGGGTGGACGCTTGCACCTCCTTGATCCTAACGCCCGGGCCTTTGTGCTCGAGGTCGCTCTCGATACCGAGGAATGCAAAGTCCGATTCGCGCAGATTGCGTTCGAGCACGCTCACGACACCAAATGCCGCAGGTCTGCCATCGGGTTGCGGCGCAATGAGAAACGCACCAAGCGGCGGTTGTGCGTTTGACCATGTGACAGGCGTCAGTGGGTTGCCGGCGATTTCGAGAATCGCTAGGTCTTCGTCCTCATAAGCGCCGACGATGTTTGCGTCGTGGGCCTCGCGATTCGGTCCATCGACCACAAGCTTATCTGCATGATCGGCCACCTCACTCCACTTGGTGAGCACTTTGTGGCCGTCGCCGATCACGGTCCCGTAGGCCAGTCGGTTCTCTCCCGACCACACGCGCACGGTCGATTGCGCGGCGGGGGCGAGCTTTGCTTCGAGCGCGGCAAAGAGCGCCTCCGATTGCGCATCCACCACGGCGCGTTCCTCTGGGCGTAGCAAGGGGATTCCGTCCTTCGCCGTGGCGAAGTTTGATACCGCGCAGATCAGAACAAATTTGGCCAGCTGGGGCTTCATGAAAAAAGTGCTTCAACGGGGTTCAAAAATTTCGTCGAAGCGCGTGAGGCTCACCCTTCTGCTGACAATTTTATCATCGTGGAAAACATCTAGCTGTACGCTGTCGCCCACTTGGCGTTTGGCCAGCATTTTTCGCAATTCGTCATAATCATGTATCTTGCTGCCATCGAGCGCCACGATAACGTCACCTATTTTTAATCCCGCCACTCCTGAGGGCGAAAAATTATGCACTTTGTCGACCTTTGCGCCCTTTCGATTTGAATTCTGTTCGTCAAAATCGATGCCAATCACCGGCATTTCAGGATTTTCAAACGGATTGAGCGTCAGCGCGCCCCATGTGTTGCCATCAAGCAAAGATTTCCAGTCGGCCTTGAAGCCGTCGATGCCCGCATGGTTGTTGTTTTCGCGATTTATTCCAATCGACGAGTGAATGCCGACGAGCTTGCCCTCGAGATCAAATAAAGGTCCGCCCGAGTCGCCGCCGATGAGCGTGCAATCGGTGGTGAGGAAATTGCCCGGGCCTTCTGAGATCACGCGACCAAAGCGCACCGGCGGTGTGCGTGCGGCGTCAAAGCCGGTCGAATGGCCAAGCGCGACCAACCAGTCGCCTGCGCGCAGCGGTTTGGATTCGCCAAGATTCACAAATGGAAAGGGCCCCTTATCCTTGGTTTTTACCATCGCGATGTCCTTCGAATGATTGGCACCAAGGACCTTGCCTGTGATTTGTTTGCCGTCTGGAAACACCACGAACATTTCCTCTGCACCTTGGACGACATGAGCGGCGGTAAGGATCAGCCCTTCTGCGGATACGATCACACCAGAGCCAGAGGACTTGGTGTCCTCGGAAACGAGTGCTACTGTCGCTGGCAAGGTTTGCTGCGCGACCGACTTGACCTTCGCTTCGAGCGCGGCGAGATCGGGCTCGGCGGCACGCAGCGAGCCTGTGGCCACCGCGAGAAAGCTGGCAATTGCTAGGCATGGAATCAGTCTCATCATTACGGCGTTTGAAGCGTTGCGCGTTTGCTCGCTTGTTCTGAAATCATTTCAGTCCGCGGTCGATTTCCGTGATGGAATGCCGCCGCAGACTCGTCTAATGTTGGCGCATCGATGGCAAAAAAGCAAGAAAACCGCCGGCGCGGCAAGGCCGATACAGCGGCTCCAGTCGCCCGGCGAAGGGGCTGCGGCATGCTATTGTTTTTGTGGCCGTTTTATCTGTTTGGATTTTTTACGCGCTCACTTGGATTGTTGGCCAAAATTTTCACCCGCCTGATCGGCTACCCCTTGGTGGCGGGGCTCTACATCGCGCTCATCCTTGCGGTGATCTATGGCGCTCGCTCGCAACCGTATGACTTGGCAAAAATCCATGCCATGCCGCAACGCTCGATCATCCGCGATCGCATGGGTGTCGAGATTGCCCGCATCCACGGCGAGAAGCGCTCGATCGTGCCGCTCACGCAAGTCTCGGAATATTTCCGCAAGGCCATCCTCGCGCGGGAGGACGAGCGCTTTTATCAGCACGGCGGCATTGATCCGATCGGCATCGTGCGCGCCGCGCTCAAAAACTTGCAGGGCAAGCGCGAGGGTGCCTCAACGATCACGCAGCAATTCGCCTCCGACATTTATCAACTCAAGCGCGGCGAAAAGCGCGGCGATACGATTCGCCAGCTTGATCGCAAGTTCCTCGAGATGGCTCTCGCGTTTCGTCTCGAGGCCGCCTACACCAAGGACGAACTGCTCGAAGCCTACATTAACCAGATCAACTGGGGTCGACAGATCAAGGGCATCGGCGAGGCGTCGCGCATTTACTTCGAGAAGCATCCGTCGGAGCTCACGCTTTCGCAGTCGGCGATGCTGGCGGGCATCGTGCGCGGGCCGGATTCATTCAACCCATTCCGCTCGATCGAGGCCGCGACGCGCGAGCGTAACTCGACGCTCGAGCGCATGGTGGTGGCGGAGGCGATCACCCGCGAGCAGGCGGACGCAGCGAAGCTCGAGCCAATCGAAGTGCGGCCGAAGTGGCGGCGTGAAGCACGCGAGTCGCACGCGATCGACGCGATCCGCAATGACCTTGAGTTGATTTTGGAAAAACAAAACATCGAGTTGGGCGGATTGGAAATCATTACCACCATCGATTCGCGCATTCAAAAAGTTGGCGAGGAAGCACTTGAGAAGAAACTGCAATCGGTTGAGAAAATCCGTGGGTATCGTCATCCCACGCGTGAGGCGTGGCGCAAGTTGCCGGTGGAAAAACGCAAGGAGCCTAACTATTTGCAAGGCGCGGCAGTAGTGGTTGAGAACCGCAGCGGCGCGGTGCTGGCAGTGATTGGTGGACGCGACGCGACCGAGTCGCGCTTCAACCGCGCGAAGGATGCGAAGCGTCAGCTTGGTTCGATCTTCAAGCCCTTCGTGTACTTGGCTGCGTTTGACAAAGGGCTTGGTCCCGAAACGGCGGTGAGCGATGGGCCGATTGTCGCGGGTGAAATCAAAGGTGGCGGCACCTGGCGGCCCGACAACTCCGACGGCACATTTGGCGGCATGCAGCCGGCTTCCTATGGGCTCATCCGCTCGCGCAACACGATGTCGGTGCGGGTGGGAAATTATGCGGGCCTTCGCAAGGTCAAGGAGGTCGCCGGCATGGCGGGTTTCTCGACGCCGATGCCAGAGAGGCCAGCTTCGTTTCTCGGATCATGGGAGGCATCGCCTTGGGAAGTGGCGACGGCCTACACGATTTTTCCCAACGAAGGCACACGCTATCGTCCGTACTTGATTTCCGAAATCAAGGATCGCGAAGGCAATGTGCTCTACTCGACGCTGCCGCTTTCGTATCAGTCGGCATCCGCGGATTCGGCATTCGATGTGTCGAACATTTTGAAGGAGGTCACCAGCTACGGCACTGCGGCATCAGTGAGAACCTTGGGTTTCAACAAACCCTGCGGTGGCAAGACTGGTACGACCAATGATTTCAAAGACGCATGGTTTGCCGGTTATTCCTCTGCGCTCACCTGCGCAGTGTGGGTTGGCTTCGACACGCCAAAGAAAACCATGCATGGCGGATTCGGTTCGGTGCTCTCGCTGCCAGTTTGGGTGGAGATCATGAAGGCAGCCGATGGCTTTGGCTATAAGGCGGGCGAATTGCACAACAAGTCGGGCCTTGTCGAGGTGGGGCTTTGCCGACTTTCTGGAAGGCGCGCCACGAGTGGTTGCAAGGCAGCAGACACGGTGACGCGGGAGCTTTTGACCGCAGAGTCGGTGCCAGAGGAAAATGATTTTTGCCCGATCCACCCGGCGCGTGCTATGGCGGTCGAAGAAGTTGATGTCGCTCCGCCACGGGCGAAAATCATCGATGAGGCCCCACCGCGCGCGGCAATTGTCGACGAGGCTCCGCCCCGCGCGCTGCCGGTCGAGGAACCGTGATGGGCATCAATCCAAGCTGAGGGAAAATTCCACTTGTCCACCTGGCGACCCATGCAAGCGACCGCGTCTTGGAAGCGAAAGCTTCCGGAGTGGTTGCATGGCCCGATATCCATCGTGTTTTGGCTTACGGTAGCAGCATGCATCGCGGTTTCAGCATTCGTTTTTACGTACTTTGTCATCGCGATGCGTTTCGATCTCGACGAGGTCGCACGTTTGCCGCACGGTACGATTTTTGTTGATCGCAAGGGCCGGGAAATTGCCGCCGCTGGCAGCGGCGTGAGACTGGCAACGAGGGAGGATCTACCGGAATTTTTGGTCGATGCCTTGAGAGCTCGCGAGGACGCGCGGTTCTTTGAACATCACGGCGTTGATGTGCGCGGGCTTATGCGCGCGACGCTACGCAATCTCAAGGACCGCGATTTTACACAAGGCGCGTCGACGCTAAGCATGCAACTTGCGCGCAATGTTTTTCAGATGCGGCAAAAGTCATTGCATCGCAAGTTTCTCGAAATCGCACTGACCTTACGCATCGAGGCGCGCTACTCGAAGGACGAGATTCTCACCCATTACCTCAACCGCATTTATTTTGGAGCGGGCGCCGATGGAGTCAATCAGGCCGCAGAAACCTATTTTGGAAAACCCGTGCGCGAGTTGAGTGACGGGCAATGCGCCTTGCTTGTCGGCATCATTCGCGGGCCGCATATTTTTTCACCGTTTCGCAATCTCAATGCGGCGCTTGAGCAACGCAATCAAACGCTCAATCGCATGGTCGTGATGGGATTGATTGATCGAAAGCGCGCGGATACGTTGATCGCCGAAGCGATCGATCTCGCCAAAGACGATCGCGGCGGCGCGCAAACTTCCTATGCGTTGCAAGCCGTGAGGCGCGAGTTGGATCGCATTCTCGGCAATGCCGAAATTGCCGCTGGAGGATTGCGCGTGATGACCACTCTCGACGCGGCATGGCAGGAGCGACTTGAGACGGAATTGAATCATGCGGTCGGCCAACTCGAGCGCGAAAAGTCTTGGCCGCATCCGCAGCCTTCGCAACATCAGGCGGGAGAAGATCCGGCTTATCTGCAATACGCGGCGGTCACCACCGAGACTGGCAGTGGAGCAGTGCTGGCATTGATCGGTGGCAGAAATTTTCAGCACTCGCGCTTTGATCGCACGCGCTCGAGCCGCGATCTCGGATCGGCCTTCGAGCCTTATGTGGCAGCTGCCGCATCCGAGCGTGGTGGTCTGGTGTTGCCGGGAAAACCCGTGCAGACTGGGCGTCAAATTGGCGCGGCGGAGGTCGAGCGTCTCGCACGGCGCTGCGGATTCGACGGGCCATTTTTGCAAACCGAGGATTTGTTTCGTGGATCGGTTGCTGCCACGCCGATGGAGATGTCGGTGGGTCTCGCGACGCTTGGCAACAAGGGCAAGCGGCCGAAAGCATTTTTCATTCGCGAGATTCGCGATGCGAATGGCGAGCTCATTTACAAAGCCAAGCCTTCTCTGGTGCAGGCACTGAGCGCCGAGGCGGCTGTCGACGCGACGAGCGTGTTGAAGCGTGACAATGGCGCTCGCACCTTCACAGGCGCGACCGGCTCGGAATGCGACGCCTGGATGCTACGTCTTGGGCCTGGTGGAGCCACCGCCGTTTGGATTGGATTCGACAAGCTTAAGCCCATTGCCCGCGAAGTGCGACTTGAGGCGCTGCTCGATGAATGCGTTGAGCGCCTTGGAAATGACTAGGCGTTTGCCTCATCGGTTTCTGGCGTATCCGTTGTGTCAAATGCCACTTCAGACGCCTCTTCTGGCATCACTGGCTCGGGCAGCTCACCATTGTTTTCGAGCAACACGACCACTTCGTTTTGTACCGCTTCGACTTCGGCCAGCGGGATGTCTGGATCTCGAATGAGATAGACCTCGCCGGTCTTGCGATGTTCGTAAACGCGAAGGATGCCGTTGGGTGTGCGTTGCTGATCGGTCTCGCGCAAAAGTTTCTGTCGCTCGAGCATCACGGCAAGGATGTAGCGCGTGTTTTCGGTGTGCTCCTTGTCCTCGTCGACCAAGCGCCGCAGGATTTCCTCGGCGCTGAGTTTTTCCATCGGATTGACAGGCTCTTCACCGGGCGCGGTGTAGCGCGACTTCCAGAATGAGAATGGAACCTCCGCGTCTTCAGGCAATGAGTCCCAGCCTTCGGTTGAATAATCGCGCCGAAGGTAGCCGCTTGATTCGGGATCGGGAAACAACGCGGTGATGATGGTTTCGCCATCGGCGAAGGCGTGTTGGGTCGCCGCGCACTCGCGCGAACGGGAGCGGACATGCCACGATTCAGCAAGGGCCATGATGATGTGAAGTGATTGGTTGAGGTTTGAAATGAATGAGCTGCCTTGAGTCTTAGGCGCTTTGTGTTTTGCGCGAGCGTTTGAAAAGCGGGCGACCGTGGATGCGTTGTTTGAATAGATAAACACCCAGAGCAAAAAACGCGAGGTTGGGAAGCCAAGCGGCAAGAATGGGCGGCATGTCGCCGGCATGCCCGAAGGCAAGAACGATTGTGCTGATGAGCAGCATGATCGCCGAAAACCCCACGGCCAGCATGATGCTGCCCGCAGGTCCGCGCCGCGAAAAATTTACCGCGAGTGGCACGGCTAGCATCACGCTCACAATGCAGGTGAAAGGCATCGCCCAGCGGTAGTGCCATTCGGTGCGATACGGCGCGGGATCGGCGAAGTTGAGACCTGCGGCGCGGGCCTTGAGCCAGCCGTTGAGATCGGGAATGCCGAGATGCTCGGCGCTCAGGCCCGGCTTGATCAATTGCATCGGTGTTTCTTCAAACGAATCAATCACTAGCGGGCCATCGGATTTTTCGAAATCGGGCGGCAGGCCATCCCGGTGCGTGGCGACCGACGCATTTTCAAAAGTCCAGCGCCGCGTCGCCGGATCCCAACTCGCGCTGTCGGCGCTCAGGCGGGTCTCGATTTGATTCTGCTCGTTGCTGGTGGTGATCTCGACAAATTTCAGCGGCGCGCCTTTTTGATAGTCGTGCGGAAAAGCACCGATCATCCACACGCGTCGTTTGGGTGCGTTGTTGAACAACACGCGGCTGGCCTCTTGCGCCATTTCACCTTTTGCCGCGGCCATCACTTCGTCCTGCCGCCCCTCGGCGACCGGTGCCCATTGGAAGTTGAGGCCAATGCCAAAAAGTGTGCAGATGATGCCGGCGATCACAAGCGGCATAGTGATGCGCACGATGCCGCGACCGGATTGAATCATCGCAATGACCTCGCGTGACGCAGACAATTGACTGAGGCAGTAAAGCAGCGAAAGCAGCAAGCCGTAGGGCAAAAGCAAGAGCAGCACGGCGGGCGCGCGGGTGCTGTAGACTGCGACGAGCGAGTCCAGCATGTGCTTGGATCCTTGCAGGTCGCCGACTTTGTCGCTGAGGTCGATGAGCAGCCAGATCATCATCAATGATCCAAGGCAGATGCAGAAAATGCTGAGAAAGCGTCGTGCGATGTAGCGGTCGAGCTCGCCTCCGAACGCATAGCAAAATGCGCCGAGTGCTGGCAAAAAACACAGCGCGGCGAGCACCATCGGTCTCAGCCCGTGTGCAACGGCATCGGCATCGGGAAATCCTGCCAGATACTCGCGCACCGAGCGGACTTCGCCGGGGATCAGCCACGCGCAGACAAGCGCGCCCGTTCCGGCCAAGGCCAGGATCACCATGAGGTGGGTGAGTCGGGTGAAGGGTTGGCTCATGGCTTGATGAGTGATTACGATGCCCGCGACGGGCGGTCGCTGTCGAGCGCGTTGTCGGGATTGGAACATGCGGCTTGTCAGTGGGCAAGTTGGAGAGTCGGATGGGCGTGAATGATTGCGCTTTCGGATGGTCAGGTGACACCGGGTTTTTGCGACGCGGTGCACGACGCATTTTCGCCGAAGGGGCTTTTGGCAAAATCGAAGGACTTCGAATTTCGCCCGCAGCAGCAAACGCTGGCGGTGGCGGTGGCCGAGGCGCTTGCAAATTCGCGACCCTTGGTCGCCGAAGCTGGCACAGGCGTTGGGAAATCGTTGGCCTACCTATTGCCCGCGGCAAAGTTTGCGCTCGAGACCGGACGCAAAGGGGTTATTTCCACCCACACAATCAATTTGCAGGAGCAGCTGGTGCGCAAAGACATCCCGATCGTGCGCAAGGTGCTCGGCGACGAACTGCCCGCAGTGCTGCTCAAGGGTCGACAAAATTACCTTTGCCCAACGCGTTTGCGCCGTGCGCTCGAGCAATCGGGCGATCTTTTCACGGGATCGGAAAATGAGGAACTTGAGGCGATCCGCAAGTGGGCGGAGAAAACCCGCGACGGCACTTTGAGTGATCTCGATTTCCAGCCGCAGATCCGCGTGTGGTTGCAAGTTTGCAGCGAGGCGCACCTTTGCACGACGCGTCATTGTGGGCCGCGTGGGAATTGTTTTTTCCAGGAAGCCCGCAAGGCGGCGGCCGATGCGCGCCTGATCGTGGTCAATCACACTTTGTTTTTTGCGCTGCTCGAAACCGAGCTTGGTGAGGATGATGATAAAAAGCCCGGTGGTTTCATTTTTCCGAATGACTTTGCGATCCTCGACGAGGCGCACACGATTGAGCAAGTCGCGGCGGTGCAGCTTGGCTTGCGCGTTTCGCAATCGTCACTGCGTTTTGAGCTTCAGCGACTCTATCATCCGCGCACGCGCAAGGGTTTGCTCAAGTCGTATCGCAAAGCCGCCGCGATGCAGGCAGTCGAGCAGGCATTGATCGCGTCGGATCAATTTTTCGACCAGGTCGGCGAGGCGGCAAAGTTCGGCAACTACGCCAAGGAGTTTCGCGTGCGGCAACCCGAGCTCGTCAGCAACACGATCGCCGCGCCATTGCGCGAGTTGTGGCAGGAAATCGATGCGCTCGCGGCGGACGTCGAATCGGAAAACTCACGCGCCGAATTGCAGGATGCCTCGCGCCGCCTGCGTGAAGTCCACGGCGCGGTGTCGGAGTTTCTCGATCAATCTTCTGATGATAGCGTCTACTGGGTCGAGCGCGGCGGTCGTGACGAGACGCAATACACGCTGCAGGCCGCACCGGTGAATGTCGCTGATCGTTTGCGCCCATTGCTTTTCGGTGATGGCAAGAGCGTGGTGCTGACGAGTGCGACGTTGGGTGTTGGCGATCCGCAGCTTGGGTATTTTCGCGGACGCGTGGGCGCTGAAAAAGCCCGCGCCTTGAGCATCGGCAGCCCCTTCGATTTTGAGCATCAGATGCGGGTGAAAATTTTCAAATCCATCCCTGATCCCGGCACGCCGCGCTACGATGAAATGCTGGCTCGCGGGATCACTGAGTCACTCACCGCGAGTGAGGGTCGGGCCTTTGTGCTCTTTACCAGCTACCGCACAATGCGCGACGCGGCGACACGTCTCGAGGGGTTTTTGCGGGAAAAAGGTTGGCGCTTACTGATGCAGGGCGAAGGCATGCCGCGCCACAAAATGATTGAGGAATTCCGCCGCGACATTCACAGCGTGCTCTTTGGAACCGACAGTTTTTGGACTGGTGTCGATGTGCCCGGCGAGGCCCTCTCGAATGTGATCGTCACCCGCCTGCCCTTTGCCGTGCCGGATCATCCGCTCACCGCCTCACGACTCGAAGCGATCGAGGCCGAGGGTGGCAACCCCTTCAACGAATACTCCGTGCCCGAGGCGATTCTCAAGCTGCGACAGGGCGTCGGTCGTCTGATACGCACTGCCCGCGATGAGGGTCTTGTTTGCATTCTCGACAACCGCATCATCACCAAACGCTACGGCACATTCTTTCTCAAGGCCCTGCCTGAAGCCCCCGTTGAGGTGGTCGAATGGGAGAAATGATTTATAGGTTGAAGGCCTGGAGGCCCGTAAAGGAATCTTTTAGTCTACGGCTGTCCCACTGACCTGGCGCAGTGGCCGTCTGGCCGATGTAGCCGTAATTGAGCACGCTGCTGCATTGGGCGCAAAGCAGGCGCGAGACCGGTGCTAGCACGCCCATGCCCATGGTCGCGACGGCGATGCCGTGGTCGGCGAGCTGAAATTCGGCCAATCGTGCCAGATCCGCGGGGCTGTGGAGCTTGGCAGCAACCTTGAAAACCGCGGCACCTGCGGACCTCGCCAAGGCAAGCCGCTCTTTTAGCACGGTATTTTCAGGCAATTTTTCGAAATCGTGAAATGAGGCAATCCATGGCAATTTCCGCCCGCGAAGCTCATTGATCAGGTTCGCCATTTCGCAAATGCTGGCCACCTCGATGTCGACACAGGTGGCCTCGTCGAGAACCTCGCGCAGAAGGGCCTCGCGCGTGGTGGCATCGAGCTCCCCCGCGCCACCTTCGTCTGCTCTTCGCGCTGTGAAAAGCAGGGGAAAGCCCATCAAATGTGACCAAGGGCGAACTGCGTCGCCCATTTCCTTGCACATCAAATCAAGTCGTAGCTCGGCGATGTCGCAGGACTCGGCCAGCTGCGGGATCGAGGCCTCCAAAACGTCGGCCACGCTGCCCAAACTGCCCACGATACGGGGTCGGCGAATTGAAAAATCCACAATTTCCACGCCAAAGTGATGCGTGCCGAGCGGCCAGTCGTCAATCGCATGTCATCGAGATCCGCTCTGGGGTCGATCAAATCTGCAAATTTTCCGGTCGACCCACGCTTTTGGCTGGCCAAATCGGGCATGGTGTCTAATTTCACATAAACAAAGTTAGCTCGTGAGACATATGCTTCGTTCCATTTCCTTGTTGCCGATCCTTGCCCTATCCATTGCTTTTTCGGCAGGCAATGCGTCTGCCCAGCAGGCCAAAGTCGTGGGAGACAAGCCCGCATTCGACGATCTTCGTTCGCCCGAATTTTCTGGCGCTAAACCCAAGTCCTTCAC
>JBEEOX010000023.1:0-11752 GCA_041191425.1 Verrucomicrobiota bacterium
CCGTCCGCTTAGAAGGCGGATGCTCTATCCAGCTGAGCTACAGGCGCTGCTGCGGGGGGATTGTTAGCAGTGGGCGCGGGTGATGTCAAAATCAGGTTCGGATGCGCGGGGCATTGGTTTTTGACTTTCAGAAGGCACATGGGCGGACTAGGCTCGGCTCATGCGCACGGCGGTTTATGCGGGCTCCTTTGACCCACCCACGAATGGTCACCTTTGGATGATCGAGCAGGGTTTGGCGATGTTTGATCGATTGATTGTCGCGATCGGCACGAACACGGCGAAGCGCTATTCATTCAGCGTCGAGGAGCGCTTGGAATTGCTCAAGGCGTCGACGCCGGCCAGCGAGCGATTGTGCATCACGCATTTCGACAATCGCTATCTCGTCGACTATGCGCGTGAGGTCGGCGCGAAGTATGTGCTGCGGGGGATTCGATCGCCGCACGATTACGAGTACGAGCGCGTGATGCGTCAGATCAACTCCGACATGGCGCCGGAGATCACGACCGTGTTTCTGATGCCGCCGCGCGACATCGCGGAAGTTTCCTCGAACATGATCAAGGGACTGATCGGTCCTGCGGGATGGGAGGAAACGGTGGGACGTTACGTGCCACGGCCGGTGTTCGAAAGTTTGGCCAAGCATGGTGCGAGCAAGTTTGGTGGATGAGTTGGCCAATCACCTTGTCAGTGTCGAGGTGATTTGATCAAATCCCCCTATGACGAAAAGCGATCGAGATTTTTTGTACCGTTTGTTGGAAACGCCGAGTCCCACGGGCTTTGAAATGCCGGGTCAGCGAGTGTGGGCGGATTGGATCAAGCAACATGCCCAAAGCGTCGACTGCGATGCGTACGGGTCGACCTGGGCGAAGCTTGCGGGAAAATCAACGAAGGTCGTGATGCTCGAGGCGCATGCCGACGAGATCGGTTACATCGTCAAGCACATCGATGATCGCGGGTACATTCGCATCGATCGCGTGGGCGGCTCGGATGCGGCGACGGCGCGCGGGAGGCGGATCAATATTTTGGGCGACAAGGGTGAAGTACCGGGGATCATCGGCAACACGGCGATTCATTTGCGGCGCGACGAGCATGGTGCGGAGAAGGCTCCGGCGGTGCATGATTTGTGGGTGGATGTCGGCGCATCGAGCGCGCAGGGCGTGGCCAAGCTCGGAATTCGGGTGGGTCATCCAGCGGTGTATCAGGATGGTCCGATGGAACTGGCAAATCGGCGCATCGTCGGGCGCGCTTTGGACAATCGAATCGGTGGATACATCATCGCGCAGGTGCTGAAGCGCGTCGCCGCGCACAAAACCAAGCCGGCCTATTCGCTGCTGTGCCTCAACGCGATCCAGGAAGAGATCGGCGGTCATGGCGCGATGATGGCAACCTATCGTTTGAAGCCAGATCTTTGCGTGTGTCTCGACGTCACGCATGCGACCGACACGCCCGGCATTGATCCCGCGAAGCATGGATTGGTGAAGCTCGGCGGTGGTCCCTCGGTCACCCACGGCACGGCGAATCATCCCTTGGTGATCAAGCACCTGTTGGAAGTCGCCAAGGGCAAGAGCATTCCGATTCAGCACGAGTCGAGCAGTCGTTTCTCGGGCACTGATACCGACAAAATTTTCCACTCACGCGAGGGCATTCCGAGTGCCTTGGTTTCACTGCCCCTGCGTTGCATGCACTCGGTCGTCGAAACCGCGCATTTGGATGACATCGATCACACGATCGAGTTGCTCACGGCATTTGTGATGTCGCTCAAAGCGGATGATGAGTTTCATCAGAAGATTTGAAAAAAGTTTCATGTTTTCAGTTTCAAGAGAGCAAGGATAGAACGCCGAATCGTTGATCGCATGTGCATGCGGTCTCGGCGAGACCGCGCCACCTTTGTGACCTTTGCGGTAAATCTTTTTCTTAGAGAGCTGCTGATCGCTTCAACCTTGCGATGGCGGCATCGACGAGTGGGTTTTCGGGGCCGATGGCGAGGCGGATGGTTTTGAGGAGGGTGCGAGTGATGGGTCGCAGGATGCAGAGTGGCAGTGGCTTGAGTCCGATCAATTTGCGGTGCTCGGGTGGCAGCGAGGCGAGGGCGGATTGAAAGAGCAGGGCGTAGACTGGGCGGGCGGCAAATGGCAGGGGCGGGTTGCGCAGCCATTTAATCACATCGCGGGTGTCATCGTTGACCGCGAGTTCGCTGCGGTAGTGGTCGAGCCATTTGAGCAGTTCTGCTTCGTTCATCGGCACATCGGTGAGACCGAGTGGCTCGACGGATTTTGCCCAGAGACGCACATAGGCATCGGCGCCGCCGGGGATGGGGCGTTCGGAGAAAATTTGATGACTGCGCAGGAATGAATCCATGAACGCGATGTGGACCCAGCGGAGCAGGTCGGGATCGGCGGCGCGGTAGCTGCGTGATTCGCCGGAGGAGCTTTCGTACTGGCCTTTCACGCGGTCGTGCATGCGGTTCACACGTGAGGCCTCTTGGGCAAGCGCCTCATGTGAGGCGAAGGTTGTGATCGTGAGCCAGCGAATGGTGCCCGCGAGACGGCCGAGAGGATCGTCCTTGTAACGCGAGTGCGTGCGAACGCCGGCGAGGCTGCCGGGGTGGAGGGCCTGCATCAAGAGCGCGCGCACACCGCCGACGAGAGTGCCGAGGTCGGCATGCACGACCCATGGTGCGTCGTCCGGCAAATAGAGTCCGCGTCCTTCACCAGAGGCGACGGCATCGAGCCATGGTGGGTTGCCGCTGGGATCTCCGCAGAGAAGCGCGCGAAACTTGCGGGCGAAAATTTCCTGGAATTTGTTGTTGGGCAAAATGTGGTTCCTTGCGCGACCGTTGTGGGGTTAGGCAAGGATCTGTGCGAGCACATAAGGAAGGATGCCGCCGGAGCGGTAGTAATCCTTCTCGACGGGCGTATCGATGCGCACGACGACGGGAAGATCGAAGGGGGGCGGACCGCTCGGAGAGCCGTCCCTACCAGGATAGACGCGGAGTATCGCCTGCTGCTGTGGCTTGAGGTCGTTGTCAATGCCGACCAAGTCGAAGCTCGCATCGGCGAGGTCCTTGACTTTGTCGTAATCCGCCTTGTTCACGAAATTGCACGGAAGCACGCCCATGCCGACGAGGTTCGAGCGGTGGATGCGTTCGAAGGATTTTGTGATGACCGCTTTCACGCCGAGCAGGTTGGTGCCCTTGGCGGCCCAGTCGCGGCTCGAGCCCATGCCGTAGTCTTCACCGCCGATGATGATTGTCGGTGTGTTCGACTTTTGATAAACAGCAGCCGCGTCATAGATCGCTTGCGTTTCACCATTGATCTTGGTGAGGCCCCCTTCGGTGCCGGGCACCATGAGGTTTTTGATGCGGACATTTGCAAAAGTGCCGCGGGTCATCACGCGGTCATTGCCGCGTCGTGAGCCGTAAGAATTGAAGTCGGCGAACTCGACCTTGTTATCCACGAGGTAGCGTCCGGCTGGGCTGTCCTTCTTGATCGCACCTGCGGGCGAGATGTGGTCCGTCGTGACCGAGTCGCCGAAGATGCCGAGCGGTTTTGCGCCGATGATTTCGGTGATGTCGCGCGGTGTTGGGGTGAAGTCGTCGAAGAACGGTGGCTCTTGGATGTAGGTCGATTGGCGATCCCACTCATAGACATTGCCGGTGGAGGACTTGATGCCATTCCACTTCGGGTTTTGATCGGCGAAGCCGGTGTAGAGGCGTTGGAACACATCTGGTTTTAGCGACGAATTCATCGCCGCTTCGATTTCCGCCGAGCTTGGCCAGATGTCGTGGAGGAAAACGGGCTGACCATCGGAGCCGAAACCGAGAGGTTCGTTTTCCATGTCGATATCGACCGTGCCGGCGATCGCGAAGGCGACGACGAGCGGGGGTGACATCAGGAAATTTGCTTTGATCGATTGATGGACGCGCGCTTCGAAGTTGCGGTTACCTGAGAGCACCGATGCGGCGATGATGTCTTCCGATTTCACCACATCTTCGATGCCGGCGTCGAGCGGGCCTGAGTTGCCGATGCAGGTCGTGCAACCGTAGCCGACGGTTTGGAAGCCGAGCTTATCGAGTTCTGCTTGGAGACCGGTTTTGTTGAGGTAATCGGTGACCACGCGCGAGCCTGGGCCGAGCGATGTTTTTACCGATGGCTTCACGGTGAGGCCTAAGGCGTTGGCTTTTTTGGCAAGCAGGCCCGCGGCAAGCATCACGCTTGGGTTCGAGGTGTTGGTGCAGGATGTGATCGCGGCGATGAGCACCGAGCCGTGGGTGATGGTGTCCTTGATGCCGCCCTTGCTGTCGACGCTGACTTCCCAAAGCGGGTAAGCGGGTGCGTCGCTGTTTTCGGTGACGACTCCGACTTCGGCGCCGAGTGCACGCGCAGTGCCGGTGGCATCATCGGGGATGCTGTCGAGAGTTGATGGAAGTGAAAGTGGATCGCTGGATCCGGCGGCAGGTTGCTTGTTGTAACCATCGGGTGCAGGACCAGTGAGCAGCGAGGCCCACTTTGATTTGAGCGAATCGAGTTCGATGCGGTCTTGCGGGCGCTTGGGTCCGGCGACGCTGGGTTTGACCTTTGAAAGATCGATTTCGACCACTTGCGAAAATTCGAGCGCGTCCTTCTCGGTGGGGATGCCCCAAAGCCCTTGGGCCTTGTAATAATTTTCGACTGTCTTGCAGAGCTCGGGTGAGCGTCCGGTGCCGGCGAGGTATCCGGTGGTGATTTCGTCGATGCCGAAGAAGCCCATTGTTGCGCCGTATTCGGGTGCCATGTTGGCGATGGTGGCGCGGTCGGGAAGCGAGAGGGCTTTGGCCCCGGGTCCGTAGAACTCGACAAATTTTCCGACGACTTTCGTTTTGCGAAGTACTTCCGTCACGAGCAGGACGAGGTCGGTGGCGGTGACGCCGGTAGCGAGTTCGCCAGTGAGGTGAACGCCGACGACTTCGGGGACGAGGAAAGTGACTGGTTGACCGAGCATGCCCGCTTCTGCTTCAATGCCGCCCACGCCCCAGCCGACCACGCCGAGTCCATTGATCATCGTCGTGTGTGAGTCCGTACCGACGAGTGTGTCGGGATAAAAGACACCGTCTTTTTCGAGCACGCACTTGGCGAGGTACTCGAGGTTCACTTGGTGAACGATGCCGATGCCGGGTGGCACGACCTTGAAGGTATCGAATGCCTGCTCGCCCCATTTCAGGAACTCGTAGCGTTCGCGGTTGCGATGAAATTCGAGGTCGAGGTTGCGGTTGAGCGAGTCGCCGGTACCGGCGTAATCCACCTGCACCGAGTGGTCGACAACGAGGTCGACTGGCACGAGGGGTTCGATCATTTTCGCATCGCGGCCCATGCCATTGACCGCCGAGCGCATTGCGGCGAGATCGACCAAAAGCGGCACGCCGGTGAAGTCCTGCAGCACAATGCGCGCGACCACGAAGGGGATCTCATAGTCGCCGGGATTTTTTGCGTTGTACGATGCGAGGTTGGCGATGTCCTTGTCGCCGACCTTGAGTCCATCGTTGTTGCGGAGGAGTGATTCCAGCACGATGCGGATCGAAACCGGCAGGCGGGAGAGATTGGGAAAACCTTGATCGGCGAGGGCGGGCAGCGAGTGGAATTTGCCCTCGGCTCCGGAGCCGGTCGTGAAGGTGCGGAGTGTATTCATGGTGATGGAAGAAATGCGCTGTAGCTGCGATCGTGCCAGATTCCGAGCGGAGTGGACGGGCGGAGGCTAGCCGCCATCGGGGATTTGTCAAAATCGTTTGGCATGCGATCGTATTGACGGAGGATGGGTGTTTTTGCCTCGATAAATTGGCCTATTTCAAGATTCGGGCTTGATTTGTGGGCGGTGGTTCTATTGATTCCCCCATGGCGGATATTTCCCTCGGATTGTCATTTGATGATGTCTTGCTGGTGCCGGCCCTGAGCTCGGTTTTGCCGGGAGACGCAGACCTCTCGACCTTGTTGGCGGAGGGCATACCACTTTCCCTGCCAGTGGTTTCGGCGGCGATGGACACGGTCTCGGAGCACGACTTGGCGATCGCCTTGGCGCGCGAGGGGGGCATGGGGGTCATTCACCGAGCCTGCCCAATTGATGATCAAGTGGTGATGGTTTCACGGGTCAAGCGTTCGGAAAACGCGGTGATCCTCAAGCCGCACACCGTTCGCAAGGAAGACACGGTCGACCATGTGCGTGAGATCATGGCCAAGAATGGATTTTCCGGATTTCCGGTGATTAATGGCGAGGGTCATCTCGAAGGCATGGTGACCGGGCGCGATGTGCGCTATCTCGATCGCAGCGATGCGACGGTCGCCGAGGTCATGACTCCCAAGGAGCGCCTGATCACTGCGCCGCCAACGACCAGTCTCGAGGAGGCTCGGAGAATTCTTTATCAAAATCGCATTGAAAAACTTCCGCTGGTTGATGCCCACGGAAAATTGGCGGGCCTGATCACGGGTTCGGACATCGAGAAGCGAGTGACTTTTACGCAAGCGGCCAAGGACTCGAATGGTCGTTTGCGCTGCGGTGCGGCAGTGGGTGTGGGACCGGATTGCATTGATCGCGGCAAGTCGCTGATCGAAGCGGGTGCTGATGCCTTGTTCATCGATGCGGCGACGGGTCACACGCGTCATGTGATGGGAGTGATTGAAAAATTGCGGAGTCTTTCGACGGTGCCGGTGGTCGCGGGCAATGTCGTGACCGAGCAAGGCGCGCGTGATTTGGTGAAGGCCGGCGCGAATGCGATCAAAGTCGGCGTTGGTCCTGGTTCGATTTGCACGACGCGCGTGATTTCCGGCGTGGGCATGCCCCAGTTCACAGCAATCCGCAATGTGGCCGACCACTGCCGCGAAAATGGGGTCAAGGTCATCGCCGATGGTGGCATTCGATACTCCGGTGACATCGTCAAGGCGCTGGCCGCGGGTGCGGATTTAGTGATGCTGGGGTCCTTGCTCGCAGGCACTCGTGAAAGCCCGGGTCAGACGGTTCATTTCCAAGGTCGTCGATTCAAAACCTATCGCGGCATGGGTTCGATTGGCGCGATGCAAAAAGGCTCGGGTGACCGCTATGGTCAGAACAGCTCGGGCAAGCTGGTGGCCGAAGGCGTCGAGGGACGCGTGCCGTACAAAGGTCCGCTTTCCGATGTGATTTTTCAACTCATGGGCGGTCTCAAGTCCGGCATGGGATATGTCGGTGCCTCCAATCTCAGCGAGTTGCGCGAGCGCGCGCAGTTTACTCGCATCACCGCGGGCGGGCTTCGCGAGAGTCACGTGCATGACATCGTCATCACGGAAGAGCCGACCAATTATCAGCCGATTGCCTGATCGATTGATCCTATTTTTCAAATTCACATTTCATTCTTATTTCGATGCACGACAGCAACCATGTGGCAGTGATTGATTTTGGTTCCCAGTACACACAACTGATTGTGCGGCGTGTGCGGGAGTTGGGTTTTTTCGCAAAACTTTACGCGATTGAGGATTTTCCTGAAATCGGCAAGCCTGGGGCTATCATTCTTTCGGGCGGGCCAAAGAGCACGAGTGAAGTTGATGCGCCGGATCTTGATTTTGGCGCGCTTAAAAATTTCGGGGTTCCGGTGCTCGGCGTTTGCTACGGCATGCAGTTGCTCAACATCAAGTTTGGTGGAACCGTCGAAGCAAGCAACCGACGCGAGTATGGTCCGGCCAATTTGTTTCCCACCGAGTGCAAAGGTCTGTACGAGGGCATTTCGAAATCCTCGCAGGTGTGGATGAGTCACTCGGACACCGTCAAGGTCTTGCCCGAAGGTGCCAAGGTGCTTGCGGCAAATCAGCATGGGACGCCGGTCTCTCTGCAGTGGGATGAAAAGTTTTTCGGCATCCAATTTCACCCTGAAGTGACGCACAGTCATGAGGGCTTGCGGATACTGCATAACTTTCTACTCAACGCCAAAAGCCTGCTGCCGTTCCGGATCGATGACTTCAAGCGTGAGATCATCGATGGCATTCGCGAGAAGGTGGGCAACAAGCAAATTGTGTGCGGCGTCTCAGGTGGCGTCGATAGCACGGTGCTGGCGGTGCTGCTTCATGAGGCCGGTGCCAACATCCGCGCGATTTTTGTCGATCATGGCTTGATGCGCAAAGACGAGGGAGAGGAGGTGCGCAACAACTTCCATCGCATGGGCGTGCCGATCGAAACGGTCGATTGCTCCGAGCGTTTTATGCAGGCGCTTGATGGTGTCGATGATCCCGAGAAGAAACGCGTGATCATCGGCAATCTGTTCATCGATGTGTTTTGGGATGCGGTGGGTGATGCCGAAATGCTCGCGCAGGGGACGCTTTATCCGGATGTCATCGAGAGCGCATCCAACGCGCGATCAAAGGCCTCGAAGATCAAGACCCATCACAACCGCGTGGATCGCATTCTTGAACTTCAAGCGCAGGGCAAGGTGCTCGAGCCATTGGCGGAACTCTTCAAGGATGAGGTTCGTGCGCTGGGTGCTTCGTTGGGCATTCCGCATGACATTTTGCATCGTCATCCGTTTCCGGGTCCAGGCCTTGCCGTGCGTTGCCCGGGCGTGATCACCGAAGACCGCTTGCGGATCATCCGCGAGTGCGACGCCATCTTCATCGGCAAACTCAAGGAGCACGGCTGGTACGATCGCGTGTGGCAGGCTTATGCTGGTCTTATTCCCGTAAAAACCGTAGGTGTGAAAGGTGATGAGCGCAGCTACGAATGGGCGATTTCATTGCGCGCTGTCATCTCAGAAGACGCCATGACTGCCGATTGGGTGGAACTGCCCTCGCAGTTGCTGCGTGAGACGAGTCACCGCATTCTCAACGAGGTCAAGGGCATCAACCGCGTGCTCTACGACATCTCGACCAAGCCCCCGGCGAGCATTGAGTGGGAGTGAGCGAGGCACTGCCATTTCGGATTCAAATCAAGAGTCCTGTTTTGGGCTCTTGTATTTGGCGCGGAGGATTTCGATCACCATGGGCAGGAGCGAGAAGGCGATGATGCCGAGGACGACGAGTTCGAAGTTTTTCTTCACGATCGGGATGTTACCGAAAAACCATCCGGCGGGGAGGATGGTGACGACCCAAAGGATGGCGCCGATGACATTGAAGAACATGAAGCGTTTGTAGTCCATGTTGCCGGTGCCGGCGACGAATGGCGCGAAGGTGCGCACGATTGGAACGAAGCGGGCGATGATGATGGTTTTGCCGCCGTAGCGTTGGTAGAACTCGTTGGTTTTTTGGATGTGTGATGGTTTTACGACCTTTGGAAAGGTTCGCATCATCCAAGAGCCGAATTTTTTTCCGATCCAGTAGTTCACCGTGTCGCCGATGATGGCGGCGACGAGAATGATGAGTCCGGCGATCCAGATGTTGAGACCCGAGACTGGGTCGGCCGCGACGGCGCCGACGGCAAAGAGAAGCGAATCCCCGGGCAGGAATGGGGTGACGACGAGTCCTGTTTCGCAGAAGATAATGAGAAAGAGCAGTCCGTAAACCAGTGAGCCGTAGTTGCTGGTGAAGGTGGTGAGGTGTTCCTGAATGTGCAGGATGAAGTCGATGGCTTCTTTCATGGCTTAACTGTTTTCGGGGCGTGGGTCGCGGTTGAGAAGTTCGTGCATGGCAGCGGCGGCCTGCTTGTTTTCGTAGAGCACCGAGTAGACGGCGTCGAGGATGGGTGTGCGAACGCCAGCCTTGCGGGCGGCGCCGTGGATCGAGAGCGTGTTGGGCACCCCTTCGGCAACCATGCCGAGGGACTTTACCGCATCTTCGAGTGAAGTGCCTTTGCCGAGGGCGAGGCCGACGCGGTGGTTGCGCGAGTGCTCCGAGAAGCAGGTAACAATCAGGTCGCCGACACCTGAGAGGCCGGAAAATGTTTCGGCATGGCCACCGAGGGCAGTGCCGAGTCGGGTCATCTCGGCAAGCGCGCGCGTGACTAGGGCAGCGACCGCGTTGTCGCCGAGTCCGAGTCCGTGAGCCATACCTGCGGCGATGGCATACACATTTTTCACCGCGCCACCAATTTCCGCGCCGGCGATGTCGGTGCTGGTGTAGGCGCGGAAGTGCGGGAGGGTGAAAAGTTGTTGGAGCTCGGCGGCGAGTTGAGCGTCGTCTGATGCAATCACCGCGCAGGTGACGAGGTCGTTGGCGATTTCTTCCGCGTGGTTGGGTCCTGTGAGGACGGCGATGGGATTATTGGGAAAAATTTCGCGAAGGATTTCGCTCATCCGCTCGCCGGTGTTGCGTTCGATGCCTTTGGCGCAGGTGAGCAAGGGCACATTTTTGGCGATGCCAGTGGCTTTGAGTTTTTCCGCCTCGCTGCGGATCGCGAGGGTCGGTACGGCAAAAATCACCAGCGTATGATTGAGTGCTTCGCGGTGATCCGTGGTGGCGCGGATGTGGGAAGCCAGCGTGATATCGCAAAGGTATTTGGGATTGCGATGATCGCGGTTGATGCCATCGGCGCATGATTGCTCGTTGGTGACGAGGATGATCGGATGCAGTTTGGGCGTGAGAAGTTTCGCCAAGGCCGTGCCGAGTGAACCTGCGCCAAGGATGGCAGCCGATGTGATGGGGGTGATGGCCATGGATTCGTGAGGTGGATCGTTGGTCTGATTCTGCTTAAGCGGATTTTTTTCCGAAGCGATACTCGGTGCCTTCTTTGAGTCGGCGGAAATTCACGCGGTGTTTCCACACGGCAAGGATGGCGATGACGATGGCGAAGGCGAGCAATGGCTTGTTCCATGTGCCGTCCTGAATGCGGCCATGTTTCCATGATCCATAGAGCGTGAGTAGGGGCAGCGAAAGTGCAGCACCGACGCTGGCAACGGAGACATAGCGGGTGGTGATGAAGAGCAATCCCCAAATCGCGAGAAGGATAATTACAGCGAACGGCATCAATGCGATCAGCACGCCACCTGAGGTCGCAATGCCCTTGCCGCCCTTGAAGTTGACCCATGGCGAGTAGTTGTGACCCAGCACCGCACAGAGGGCGGTGATGACATGGATGAGCTGGGCCCTCATCGCTGAGGTGGCAGGCAATTCCAAGATCCATGACTCTGGCAAACCAATTGGAATGCCGGGCGCGCGGCCCGCGATTTGAACGAGGTTGATCGCGAGTACGACTGGGATGAAACCTTTCAGCACATCAAGGAGCAGGCAGGCGTAGCCGTATTTCTTGCCGACGACCCGCAGCACATTGGTGGCACCAATATTGCCCGAGCCATGCTCGCGGATGTTGATGCCTTTGGCTTTGGAAATGATCAGGCCGAAGGGGATCGAGCCGAGAAGGAAGGCGAGCAGCGGGCAGAACCAGAGTTGCATCAAGTTGAAGTGAGCGGATGAATCAAAGAATGAAAGTCGGTTGCCCTGCGAGCCTCACTCAATCGAGGCGCTGAGAATCGTGACAGCGGCATTGGGCACATCGCCTGCGGGTATTTCGATGGGCTCACCTGTGGCCGGATGAAGCATTTTCATTTTGCCGGTGCCGGTTGGGACGGCCTTGATTTTGTCGACCACCTCCATGCCTTCGACGACCGATCCGAAGACCGCGTAGCCGCCGTTGTTTGGGTAATCGAGCATCGCGTTGTCCTGTACATTGATGAAGAACTGCGCCTTCGCGCTGTTCGGATCGTTGGTGCGAGCCATCGCGATCGTACCGCGGGTATTCTTGAGGCCGTTTTTGCCTTCGTTGACGATGGGTTTGCCAGAGGGTTTTTCAACCAGTGTGCCGTCCTTCGATTCAAAGCCGCCGCCTTGGATCA
>JBEEOX010000024.1:0-11750 GCA_041191425.1 Verrucomicrobiota bacterium
GAAAAAGTCACGCTCACGGTCTTTGCCTGCACCGCGATGCTGTGGATCTTCGGCGGGTTGCTGCGTGATGTCTCGATTGCGGGCATGCAACCACTCAAAGGCCTCACCGACAGCGGCGTGGCCGTGCTCGCGGCCATTTCACTTTTTCTGCTTCCTGCCGACCGCTCGGGCAACCGCGTCATGGATTGGCAAACGGCCGCCCAATTGCCCTGGGGTGTGCTCATTCTTTTCGGTGGCGGACTCAGCCTCGCGTCCGCTGTCGAAGCCAACGGCGTTTCGCAATTCATCGGTCATTCCACACGCGGCCTCGGCATCCTACCACCCTTCCTGATGCTGGCTGCGGTGGTGACCCTCACCGTCTTCCTCTCGGAGTTCACCTCAAACACCGCGCAAGTCGCGACCATGACCCCAGTCCTCGCCGCCATGGCCCCCGCCCTTGGCATGAACCCGCAAGTGCTCGTGGTCGTCTGCGCGCTCAGCGCCAGCAGCGCCTACATCATGCCCGTCGGCACCCCACCCAACGCCATCGTCTTCAGCACCGGCCTCATCCGCATGCCCCAAATGATCCGCGCCGGCATCCTCCTCAACCTCGCCGGCATCGTGCTGATCACCATCCTCGGATGGATCTACATCCCGAAGTGGTTTTGAATGGGAAACGAATCCCCAACGCAGCGGCCCTTTCCGTTGCCAACATCTCGATAGATTCTAAAATCGAAATAATCCGATCACTTGCCATGACACTTCAACTCGGAAGACCACAAAACAAGTCTCTGATCGGAGCCTTGGTCGTTGCAGTTGTGGTCCTGATTGGATCACAAACCTCAACAGTGATAGGCTATGCTCTCGCGTTGTTGGCACTCATCATGATCATCGTCGCAGAGCTCATGAAATCCATCTGGCCGACGAAGGCGAGAAAGGAAAACGCATTCGTGTTCTCGTTATTCTGGGGATTAATTCTAGGAGGCATTGTGCCTTTTATCATCACCACCTTTCTGGAAGGTGGAGTCTCTGCGGTGTTTAAGATTTTTTCATAGGATCAGTCGCAATCTGTGGTCAAAGTCTTCAAGATTCTCAAATCCATCATCGAAACCGAATTCCCATCGTGGCGGCGCTTTCCAAGCGCCATGCCCTGCATTTTTTGTGAAAATCCCCAGATAAGCGGAAGCCACAGATTTCGCTGATATACTGATTGGGAAAAAGCGGATTGGAGCCCTTAGAAATTCTCTTCCCCATCAGTAAATCAGCGCAATCAGTGGTCAAAAATCTTCAACCACTCCACCCACCCCTCACTCACCCCTCGCCCGGCGGCGTGATCACGGCCACGCGGTCGACGCCGTGTTTGGAAAATTCTTCCCAGTAGCGTTTTTCCCATGCGGTGGTGCGCGCGCGGCGTTCTTCTTCGCTGAGTTTTTCCCAAGCCTTGAGTCCGATCGCACGGATCAGGTCGCGGTCGGCGAGACGCACGGCGAGTTCGTCCCAAAAACTTTCGTTCCGAAATTCGTCGTAGCACTCGTGATAGAATAAGCGCTCTTCGACTTCCTGCTTCACGCGGAAGCGTTGGCGCTCTTCATCGAACTCGATCCAATCGCCCATGCCCGAGTGCCCGGCCTTTTCAAGGATCTTGCTCTCGAGGTCCTCGAAGGCCGCCACGCGCTCGCTGGCCGACTCCTTCTGGTTCCACGACGCGACATTCGCCGCGAGGCTCACCATTTCCACCAGTGTGGCCAGTTCCTTATCGGTAAAGCGCAGATGCATTCGTTGCCGCAACAAACCACCTCGCCGCCGCTTCCGCAAGCTCGCAACGGGGAATGCCCTGCCACAATCCCGCAAATCCCGCACATGCGCGCCCCTTCCCGCTTGCCTCACTCCTCATCCGGCCCGACTCTCTCGGCGTGCCCGACGCCATCTATGTGCGCGATGCCTTTGCGCGAATCGCCGACCGTTATGTGCTCACCAACCATGTGCTCAGCCTTGGAGCCGACATCTGGTGGCGCAAAGTCGTGGCCGCCCGTGTGAAATCATGGCAGCCAAAATCCTTGCTCGATGTCGCCTCAGGCACTGGCGATCTGGCATTGGAAATTCAGGATCAATGCCGCGATTGCAAAGTCACTGCCACCGACTTTTGTGCCGAAATGCTCGCGCACGCCTCCGGGCGCGGCGTGAATCACACGATGGTCGCCGATGCCCTGAGGCTGCCCTTCGATGACTGCAGTTTCGATGTCGTGACCGTGGCCTTCGGTCTGCGCAATATGGCCGACTACCCAGCCGCGCTGCGCGAAATGCGTCGCGTGCTCAAGCCCGGCGGCAAATTGCTCATCCTCGATTTCGCCATCCCCACCAACCTCCTGCGCGTTCCTTACCGCTGGTACCTCCACCACATTCTGCCGAAACTCGCGGGCCTGCTCACGGGTCAACGCGATGCCTATGAGTACCTCGGCGGATCGATCGAATCATTCCCCTCGGGCAAAGCGATGGAAAGTTTGCTCACCGATTGCGGCATGATCGAGCCCAGCACCACTCCACTCACCTTCGGCGTGGTCGCGATCTACGATGCGGCCCGTCCACTCACATGAATCGACATGGGGAAATGAAAAATCCCGCATCCATCACCGCGCGCGAAGCGGCCAAGGAACTTGCTCGCAAGCTGAAATCATTCGGCCACGAGGCCCTTTTCGCAGGCGGTTGCGTGCGCGACCGCTTGCTCGGTCACGAACCGAAGGATTACGACATCGCCACCTCCGCTGTTCCATCGGAGGTGCTCGATCTGTTTCCTGGATCCAACGAAGTCGGCGCGCACTTCGGTGTCGTGATCGCGAAACACGGCGGTCATCATGTCGAGATCGCCACCTTCCGCACCGATGGATCCTACCGCGACGGACGCCGACCCGAATCGGTCGAGTTTTCCAATCCCAAGGAAGACGCCCAACGCCGCGACTTCACAATCAACGGGCTATTTGAAAACCCAGAGACCGGTGAAGTGATCGACTATGTCGGCGGACTTCCCGATCTCAAGGCTGGTATCCTGCGCGCGATCGGTGATCCCATCACGCGCTTCACCGAAGATGCCCTCCGCCTGCTGCGCGCCGCGCGCTTTGCCAACACACTCGGACTCAACATCGAACCGACCACCGATGCCGCCATCCGCCAATGCGCGTCGCTGCTCGATCGCATTTCGCCCGAACGCATCCGCGACGAGTTTTCAAAAATCATCAACTCGCCACGCCGACGAAATGGCATCGAGTACTTGGTCGATACCGATCTGATCCGCCACTTCATCCCCGAGGTCATCGACATGATCGGCTGCGATCAACCCCCGGAGTGGCACCCGGAGGGTGATGTCTTCACCCACACAATGATCATGCTCGAAATGCTCGCACTCGATGCGCCACTCGAGCTATGCCTCGCGATTCTTTTGCACGACATCGCCAAACCCCCCACCCGTAGCATCGATGCGGAGAGTGGACGCATCCGCTTCAACGGACACGATGCACTCGGCGCGAAGATGGCTGAAAACATCCTGCGCCGCCTGCGCTACCCGAATGACACGATCGATGCCGTCGTGCCAATGGTCGCACGCCACATGCAGTTCATGAATGTGCAGAAAATGCGCGTGGCCAAGCTCAAGCGCTTCATGGCCGAGCCCACCTTCGACATGGAAATGGAACTCCACCGCGTCGACTGCGGATCCTCCAACGGCTTCACCGACAACTACGAATTCCTCAACGCCAAGGCCATCGAGTTCGCCAGCGAGCCACTCATCCCAACTCCACTCGTCAGTGGCCGCGACCTCATCAAGCTCGGCCTCACACCCGGACCACGCTTCAAGGAAATCCTCGAAGCCATCGAAACCGAACAACTCGAAGGAAGAATCAGCGATCGGGAAAATGCGTTGGAGTTTCTGCGGAAAATCGCGAGCGAGGATAAAAGAAGCTAGAAAAGAAGGAGCTTCAATCGTGGCGGCGGTTTCCAACCGCCATGCCCCTCTTCAAATCATTTAATCAGCGCAATCTCTGGTCCTATATTTCAACCGACAACACCTTTCTCAACTCTTCACCCGTTCGACATTAGCGCCGAGCATGAGCAATTTTTCATCGATGTGCTCGTAGCCGCGATCGATGTGATAAAGTCGGCTGATCTCCGTGCTACCCTTGGCCTTGAGCGCCGCGAGCAAGAGCGCGGCAGACGCGCGCAAATCGGAAGCCATCACGGGCGCTGCGGAAAGGCTCGCAACACCGCGCACCACCGCCGTGCCGGCATCGACCTTGATGTCGGCACCCATGCGCTTGAGTTCGGCGCAGTGCATGAAACGCTGCGGAAAAATGGTGTCCTTGATCACGCTAATCCCCGGCGTAGTCGCCAGCAGCGCGGTCATTTGCGCCTGCATGTCGGTCGGGTAACCCGGATAGGGAGCGGTCACGAGATCAACCCCGCGCGTTTCCTCACCGCGATGAATCACGCATGAGTCGCCGGCCTCGTTGAACTCCACGCGATGGCCCGACTCTTCGATCGCCGAAGTGATTGCCTTAAGGTGCTCGCGCGAAACGCGGTTGAGGCGCAAGCCCTCGCCGGCAATCGCCGCAGCCGCCATGAAGGTGCCCGCCTCGATGCGGTCGGGGATGACCGTGTGTTCAACGCCATGCAGTTCCTTGACCCCTTCGATCACGATGCGACGCGTCCCAGCGCCGGAAATTTTTGCACCCATCGCGTTGAGGAAATTTGCAAGGTCAAGCACCTCGGGTTCGGCGGCCGCCGATTCGATCACCGTGATGCCCTCGGCGAGCGTGGCCGCCATCATCACATTGTCGGTCCCGAGCACGGTTGGTCCGTGCGTGCCGCGCAAATCGATTTCCGCACCGCGCAATCCGTCTTTGGCCGTGAGCAAAATGTTGCCGCCCTCGACCTCGACCTTCGCACCCAAGGCCTCGAGCCCACGCAGATGAAGATCCACGGGACGATCCCCGATCACGCAGCCACCCGGCAATGAAACCACCGCACGACCCTTGCGCGCCAGCAACGGGCCCATCACGCAGATCGATGCGCGCATGCGACGCACGAGATCATAGGGCGCGACATCTGAAATATCGCCACAAGTGATTCGCACCGTGCCCGACGAACGCTCCACCTCAGCGCCCAGCGCGTTGAGGATTTGAATCATGTAATTCGTGTCCGAGACATCCGGCACGCGACGAATGATGCACGGATCACCGGTCAACAAAGTTGCTGCAAGAATCGGCAGCGATGCGTTCTTGGAACCGGAAATGTTGATCGACCCACGCAGGGTCGCGCCGCCGTGAACAATGAGTTTATCCATGCAAAAAAAATTCGGTTCTATGCGATTGGCCGACGGGCGAAAGGAAAGCGCGCCACTCCGGAGAGGTCGCTTTTCACTTCGATGTCGGCGAAGCCGGAGCTTCGGAGAATTTCTCCGACCTGTGAAGCCTGATCGTGCCCGATTTCCAAAACCAGCCAGCCGCCGGGCTTCAGGTGCTGAAATGCCTCGGGCACGAAGCGCCGAATGACCTCCAATCCGTCGGCTCCGCCAAACAAGGCAAGTGCCGGGTCGTGCATGACCTCGCGCGAGAGGCACGCCCGCTCGCTTTCGGGCACATAGGGCAAATTTGCGACAATGCCGTCGAAGGCGTCGTCGATGGCCGAGAACAAATCACTTCGTAGCATGCGCGCATTCCCAATTTCCAAGGCCTCGGCATTTTCCTGGGTCAAGGTCAGTGCGTCTTCCGACACATCGGCGAGGCTCAACTGCCAGCCCGGACGCTCAGCCGCAAGGGTGAGCCCGAGCACACCCGATCCGCAACCCATGTCGAGCACCTTGAGATAGTCGGCCATCGGCATTGAAAGAATCCACTCAGCAAGTTCCTCGGTCTCCGGTCGCGGGATCAACGCACGTGCGTCAGATTTGAAATCTCGATGATGAAATGAAACCACACCGAGCACATGCTGCAAGGGTACGCCTTCGCCACGGCGTTTGAGCATTTCGCGCAAGGGCGCGAGTTCGTTTTCGCCAAGTGGTCGGTCAAACTGCGTGTAAAGTTGCATCCGCGTGCAAGCCAACTGATGCGCGACCATCATCTGCATGTTGCGGCGTGCATCCTCAATGCCGCGCTTTTCCAGATATCGCGTGCCGCCATCAATCGTTTCCAAAACCGTGCTCATCCGGATCGGCACGGACCTTGCGTCATGCGCCCCGATGCGCCAAGCACTTTGATCCCGTACTCAGCGCGCACCCGCCGCCTTGAGCTTGGCCACGGCTTCATTGAGCCTCCGCCGCGCCTCACCCAATTCAGCCTCAAGCTTGCGAATGCGGTCGTCGCGTTGCACAATGGCAGACTGCCATTTGTCGACATCACCCCCCACCCGCTTGAGTGCCGACTCAAGCTCGGCAATGCGCGCATCCTTGGTCATCGACGCCGACTTGCCAGACTCGACCGCCTTGCCAGATTGCTCGGCCGCCTCCTTGAGCACTTGCAAGTCGCGCTCCAACGCCGCGCAGCGCGCAGTTTCCTCAGCCGCCTTAGCCGTGACCTCAGCCAGCGAGACTCTCAGGCCCGCCAATTCACGATCCGCCACATATTGCCCGCGCCACTGGATGACAATCAACATGACAAGCGCCAAACATCCGATGGCGTTGATCCATGTGAGAGTGCGCGCGTTCATGGAAAATCAGTTTTTCGCGCCACGCGTTTCAATGCCGACCTTTTCCACGCCCGCGGCCTTCACCGCATCGAGCACACCAACGACCTGACGATGACGCGTCTCGGCATCCGCCGAAATCATCACGCGCGTTTCACCACCCGCCACCGCCGATTTCAAACGCTCAGTGATTTCGGAAATCGTCACAACTTTGCTGTCCCATGTCGTCACGCCCTCGGCATCGATCGCGATCTGAATCGGTGGCGTGGTCGCTTCTTCCTGGGCGGTCGACGCGGTGGGAAGATTGATCGGTACCCGCTTCACATGCGTCATGCTCAAGCTCACCAGCATGAACGCAGCGAGCAGGAAAAACATGATGTCGATGAGCGGAATGATCTCGATGCGAGCCTCGTCGCCCTCGTCCTCACCACTCTGCGATTGGAGCTTTACCGGCATCAGCGTGCGGATTGGTTCGGGGAAAAATTTTCAAGGTCGTGACCATGTTCCTTGGCGGACTGAACCAGGATCTCGCTGTGATTGATCCAGCGCTCGAGGGACCCGCGCAAGGATGACACGCGCTTGCGAAAAAAGTTGTACGGCAGCAGACAAAGGATCGCGATGGCAATGCCGCACGCCGTAGCGATCAAGGCCTCGGCAATGCCGCCGGAAACCTTCGAGGGAGCCAGCGACTCATCACCGAAGAATGAAAATGATCCCATGAGGCCAACCACCGTGCCCAACAAACCCAAGAGCGGCGCCAGCGTGATGAGCGTGCTGATCACCCACATGCGCGCCTCGGATTTTTCGATCAGATGCGTGGCATCAAGCTGCATCGCAGCGAGCATCGAAGTGCGCGCGTGGCCGATGCCCTCGGCCAAGTTGCGCAGGTATGGATCGCAAGAGCCATCGGCGAGTTTCCACGCCTGCGCGAAATCGCCCGTGCCCACCGCCTCGCGCGCATTTTCTTGATCAACTGGACGCAAGCTCGCACGAAACCGCATCCACCAATGCACGCGATCCAGAATCGCACAGAGCGCGAGTAGGAAGGTGGCGAGAATCGGCCACATCACCCAGCCGCCTTCGATGAATGTTTCAATGACGATGTTTGCGATCATGGATCAGGAATTCTGAAGTTTGAACACGATGGGTTTCTTGTAGGTCATCGCGCTGCCCGGAGGAAATTTCCAATTTTTCACCGCACGCAATGCCTCTTGATTGAGCAAGGACCATGGACATGGCGCAGCGACATGCGCCGAGCTCACGCGTCCGCTGGGATCGACAGTGAACTCGATCAGCACCGTACCAGCCTGACCTTTGTTGCGGGCCTCGGATGGATATCGCGGCGCGGGCATGCGACCAGCGGCCAAGCGCGCGGCATTCGACATCGTTGTGGCACCATTCGCCGAGGCATTGTTGGTGACGGCTGAAGTTTTTTGATTTTTTTCGGATGCCTTGCTTGCGACTTTGACGGGCTTGTTGATGGCGATGGAAATTTTCTTTGTTTCGGGAAGTGCCATCTCAGGAACCTCGGGCAAAGCCTCGGATGAAAAGGTCGGCAACATGTCCGGTGGCGCGGGCAGATCGAGTGTTTCGGATGATGCCAGATCTTCCGTCGTCTCGCTCAAAGTGTCAGTCGACTCGATCGACTCGACTTCGAGCGTATGAACCAAGTCGACACCCGATTCGTTCGTGACAACCGGCACATAAGCCGCCTTGCCCAACATGGCCCCGAGCGAACCAAAGCCCGCCACGCTCATCCAAAGGGCGAGCGTGCCGATGTTGAGGGCGTGAGTCAGCGAACGCATCGAGGTCGGCGATTTTGAGGCCGCAAAGGGAATCATCGATCGCAGGACATGGAAAGCCCGCAAGCGATCCTGTGCCGCCGATTCCCCAATGCTCTGTGCTCCCACGGCAATTGCAGCGGAAAGCTGGGGGAAATTTTTGTTATTGAGACTCATTCGCACTAACGACGGGGAAATCAAGCCCCGCCCCGACCATGGGTCAAGCAAATATGGGTAAAACGCCCAAGGCGAGAGGCCTAACGAACCCTCAATCCCTCCGCGTCAGCTCGACAAAAACATCCTCGAGGGTCGCGACATGGCGGAAGAGCGAGCGCATCGGCCATGAACTTTCGGCGGCGAGCTTGGCCATCGCTTCACGGGCGTCGCTTTCGGAATCAATCCAAACAGTGAAGCGATTCCAGCCCTCGTCCATCGGCTCGGATGTGACCTTTTTGACGCCATCGAGGCGACCGAGACCCGCGGCCGCGAGTTCCGCATCACCGCGCAGTTCGATCTGCACCTTGCCGGCCGCACGCATCTGACCGATGAGATTTTCGGGCGTGTCCGCGGCCTTGATTTTTCCCTGATCGATGATGATGACCCGGTTGCAGGTCATTTCGACTTCGTGAAGGATGTGCGTTGAGAGCAACACCGTGTGGGACTTGCCGAGCTGCTTGATCAATTCGCGGATCTGGCGGATCTGATTGGGGTCGAGTCCATTGGTCGGCTCGTCGAGAATGAGCAATTCGGGGTCGTGCACGAGCGCATCGGCGAGGCCCACGCGTTGGCGAAATCCTTTGGATAGCGTCTTGATCATCTTGCGGCGCACCGACTGAAGTCCGCAGAGCTCGATCACCTCACCCACGCGGTGACGCAACTCCTTGCCTTCGAGACCTTTGATCCCCGCTCGAAAACGCAGGTACTCGCGCACCCGCATGTCGTCGTAGAGCGGCACATTTTCCGGCATGTAGCCAATGCGCTTGCGGGCCTCGATCGAATCGTGAAAGACATCGAATCCGGCGACTGTCGCAGTGCCCGAGGTCGGTGGCAAATAACCGGTAAGCATGCGCAGCGTGGTGGTCTTGCCCGCGCCGTTGGGCCCGAGAAAACCGACGATTTCCCCGCGCTCGACCGAAAAGTCGATGCCTCGCACCGCTTCGTGGCGGGCGTATCGTTTGGTGAGCTGATTGACCTGGATCATTGTGCCGTCAGGCTGGGAAATTCCAAGGAATCACGCGGTTGTGCGGTTGACTCCATCGGGCGCGCCCCTTATTGAATGGCCGCGCGCGGCGGGCCAAGCGGGAAATTCGCAAGCCCGCCTCATATTTTCCAAATACCCCAATGAACTCGACGGTTTCGGTGCGGCAGAATGCGGATTTGCTTGAAGCCCAGTATTCGCAGTGGTGCGCTGATCCGAAATCGGTCGGTGAAACATGGGCGGCCTTTTTTGAGGGCTTCGAGCTCGGTACCGCGCAACCACCACGCGAGCATGAGGAAAGCGCTGTCGCCCCAAGCGTCGGCACCACCCAAGCATCGGACTCGGATCTCGCCTTCTTTGGCAAGGTCGTCGCGCTGATTTACAACTACCGCACGCTTGGTCACACGCAGGCACACATCAACCCGCTCGAAGACCAACCCGAGCGCAACCCGCGCCTTGCGCTCGACCAGTTTGGCTTGTCCGAGGCTGACCTCGACCGAGTCGCATGGAACGCCTATTTCCGCCACGGCGAAAAAATGAAACTGCGCGACATGATCGCCGCGCTGGAAGCCACCTACTCGGGCAAGATCGGCTTCGAGTTCATGCACATCCACCACACGCCGATCCGCCACTGGGTCCGCGAGCGCATCGAGCAACACGCGATTCAAAACGAAAACTCAAGCGAGCGCCGCAAGAAGGCACTGCAATGGGTGCTCGAAGCGGAAATTTTCGAACACTTTCTTGGCAAGCGATTCCTCGGTGAAAAACGCTTTTCGAACGAAGGTGGCGAAGGCGCGATGATCCTGCTCAATGCGATCCTCGAAGCCTGTCCTTCGAATGGCGTGCGCGAAATCGAAATGGGCATGTCGCATCGCGGTCGACTCAATGTACTCGCAAATTTCGTTCGCAAGTCGATCACCACGCTGCTCTACGAATTCACGCCGAACTACGAGCCCGATCTCGTCGCTGGTGACGGCGATGTGAAATACCACCTCGGCTACGAAAGCATCCGCGAGTTTCCCGATGGAAAAGTGCGCGTGAGCCTCGCCGCCAACCCAAGTCACCTCGAGGCGGTCAACTCGGTGGTCGAAGGCAAGGCCCGCGCCCGTCAGCGCGTGCTCAGCGAGGGCGGCATGGAAATCGATCGCGGTCAGGTCCTTCCCATCCTGCTACACGGCGACGCAGCGTTCGCAGGCCAAGGCTCGGTCGCCGAGGTTCTCAACCTTTCACAACTCCCCGGCTATCGCACCGGCGGCACCATCCACATCATCATCAACAACCAGATCGGCTTCACCACGGTGCCCGCCGATGCCCGTTCATCGGCCTACGCGACCGATGTCGCAAAGATGATCGAGGCACCCGTGCTTCATGTGAATGGCGAGGATCCGATGGAGCTCTACTGGGCCGCGATCTTTGCCATCGAGTTTCGCCAAAAGTTTGGTCGCGACATTGTCATCGACATGTACTGCTACCGCCGCCAAGGCCACAACGAGACGGATCAGGCAGCATTCACCCAACCGATCATCGCGAAAAAAATCGCCGAGCGCCCAACCTTTGGCAGCCTCATCAAAAATGAGTCGCTCGCCCACGGCGCGGTCACCCAAGCGGAACTCGAATCGATCGAAAAATCGATCTGGGACAAGCTCGAAGAGGGATACCAAAAAATGCTCGCGCTCAGCGAGACCGGCGAACGCACGGCTTTCAGCGGATCAACCGGCGTTGTGCAAGCAAAGTACTCGCACGCACCCATCGCCACCGGCATTGATCGCGAGCGCTATCATCACATCGGCCGCGTCATCACCAGCGTGCCAGGCGGATTTCATCTCAACCCAACCCTCGAAAAACGCTTCATCCCACGCCGCGTCGAGGCCTTGGAAAAAGGTGGACCCATCGATTGGGCTTTTGCCGAATCGCTCGCGTTTGGATCACTCCTCATGGAGGGCAAGCCCGTGCGCCTGTCGGGTCAAGACTGCGGCCGCGGCACTTTCTCGCAGCGTCATGTCGTGCTGCACGATTACGAAAATTCCGAACGCTACATCCCGCTCGAGCATCTCGCGACTGATCAAGGGAAGTTCTGCGTTCACAACTCGCTGCTCTCGGAGTTTGCCGTGCTCGGTTTTGAC
>JBEEOX010000025.1:0-11354 GCA_041191425.1 Verrucomicrobiota bacterium
TGATGAAGGATCCGGCTGCCGAGCATGCGCGGGCGTACATTAAGTCGCGCGGATTTGGACGCGGGATGGCGGTGAACTGGTCGGTTGGCTGGATGCCGGAAAACGCGCGGGTCTTTCTTGATTGGGCAAGGTCGCGGAACTTCACCGGGCGCGAGTTGGTGGATTCAGGGATTTGTTATCTGCGTGAGGATGGCAATCCCGCGTCGGGTATTCGTGTGCGGTTTCGCGATCGCTTGATGTTTGCGATTCGCAATGAGATTGGTGATGTCATCGCATTCAGTGGGCGACAGCTGCGCGAGGACCCGAACAGTGGCAAGTATGTCAACTCACCTGAAACTGCAATTTTCAGAAAATCAAAAGTGCTCTTCGCGCTCGATCGAGCGAAGAAGCCAATTCTGCGCGAGAAATCTGCGTTGTTGTGTGAGGGTCAACTCGATGTGATTTCATGTCATGAGGGTGGCATTGATCATGCCATTGCGCCATTGGGCACGGCCTTCACTCGAGATCATGCTCGAATGTTGCGCCGATACACTTCGAGCGTGCTGATTTGCTACGATGCCGACCGAGCCGGATTGGCGGCCTCGAAGCGCGTCTTTCGCGAGTTGGCTCCCGAGGGTCTTGCGGTGCGGGTGGTGCGGATGCCAGCCGGCGAGGATCCGGACACTTATTTGAAAAAATACGGCGTTGAGGCGTTTCGTGCATTGCTGTCTGACGCTGCGGAGTTCTTTGACTTCAAGCTTGGCAAGGCACGCGAGGATGGCTTGTTGGATCAGGCGGCGGGACGCACGGCGGAGCTGACCGATTGCGCGGGCATGCTGGCCTTGATGAGTGATTTCGCGGCACGCGAGAATCAGATCAACATCGTGGCAGGATACTTGCAGGCATCGGCGACCGTGTTGCGTCAGGCCATTGCCAAAAACATCGCGAGGTCCAAGTCGCCGCGAGTCTACAAGGATCCGGCCACGGCGGATGATGAAACCGACGCCCCAGTTGAGCCGACTCCGTTGCATCGAATCGTGGCGTTTTTGTGTCATCTCGCGCTCACCTCCGCGCCGGCGCAACATTTTCTGGGTGAGCAATTTGAGACCATTCACGAAGCCACGCGATGGATTGAAGGTGTGCCTCTGCTCGAAGCAATTTTGGCGGCAGCGCCTGATCCTTCATCGAGTGCGGCGGTGAATGCATTTTTGAGTGGCTTGCCCGAAGCGGACCGCATGGCGCTTAGCGCGGAGGTCACGACGGGTGGCGCGGCAGAGGACGGGATGCAGGCGGCGGAAGTTTCGTTGGCGCAACTCTCGGGGCTGGTTTTGCAAAGGCGCGATGCTGCGATCAAGTCGGCGCTCAAGGAGCCGGGGATTTCCGCTGATCGCATGATCGAGCTGCTCGAGGAGGCCAAGGAGATCACCGCGTTGCTCTCGGGTATTGATCAGCGATCGGAATTCGACGACGAATTGCCAAAGTCGACCTTCAAGCCTAAGGTGCCGGAGTGGAAAAAGCGTTTTGGTGATAAAGATGGGACGAGGATGAGGAGTTAGAAGGGGCATTCGAACATCGAACGCTCAACATCGAACATCGAAGTCGAAGAAAATGAAGAGGCGGCTTCTACGATCGCGTGGTAGGGCGACACGGCCTCGTGGCGCCGACGCTTCTAGGAATTTTGAACCGCGAATGAACGCGAAAAAGAAAGAGCGTGGATGCCACTTCGAAAGGCGATGCGTCTCCCCATAAACCGCATAACAAAAAAACCCGCCGTCGGGTTGATCCGAGGGCGGGTTTTGAGATTCGAATTTAAATTGATCAGTATTTCTGGGTCCTGGAGTGGTCGAAGTAGGTTTCGAAGCCGAGCTCGGGGGGGAATTCCGAGAGGCCGTCGTGGACATTCATTTCGATGCGGTTGTCTTCGCCGCAGCGCTCGTAGGGAGGCTTGAAGGTGCCGCGATAGGTCGGGCAGGTGAAGGTGAAGAGTTCGTAGAAACCATATCCAAGGCGACGGAATGCGCGATGCGTGCCATCGACAGCGCCGTAGGTCGAACCAGCCTTGCGTCCGTAAGCCTCGTTTTTGCGAACGATTTGCTCGGGGATTTCGATGAAGCCGTAGAGAATATTGCTAAGCGCACGACCGAGTTTCCGGGTCGAGGTGTAGGTCGAGCCTGGAGGTGCATGGATGTCGGCGCTGACAAAAACAGTGAGCGCGGCCATGGCGGCAACGATGATTGAGAGTTTTTTCATGCAGGGAGGATTTTAGGGAATGGAGGTGTGGCTTGCAATGGGAAACTTCGGCGAAATGCCGTGTGGTGGAAATGCCGATTTAAAGCTCAAAGCTCAGCACGCGGATGATCCCTGGGGTGCCGCGTAGGGTTTCCAAAAGGCTGCTTGGGGGTTCGGTGTCGACCTCAATGACGGTGACGGCACGCCCGGTTTCGGTCGAGCGGCTGAGGGCCATGTTGGCGATGTTGACCGAGGCGCTGCCGAGGCTGGTACCGATCAGGCCGACGATGCCGGGGCGGTCATCATTTTCAACAAACAGGAAACGACCCTTTGGGTTGGTTTCCACATTGTGGCCGGAGATGTGAACGATGCGGGCGGACTTGCCATAGAAGGTGCCTGCAACGGTGCAGACTTCGTTGCCTTTGATGGCCGAGACTTCGATCAGCTCGGTGCAATTGGTCGCAAGCGCAACGGTCGACTCGGTGATTTGCAGGCCGAGGGCTTTGGCGACAGCGGGTGCATTGACGAGGTTGACCTGTGCGTCGTTGTGCGCGGCGGAGAGGTAACCGGTGAGGGTCATGCGCGTGATCAGCTCGGTGTCGAGTTCCGAGACGGCGCCCAGATAGGAAACGCGGATCGAGTCGCACTGAGCGGGAGCGATTTTCGAAACGAGTCTGCCAAGCGAGTTCGCGAGATCGAGGTAAGGCCCGACGCTCTCCAGCGTGCGGCTGTCGAGGTTGGGCATGTTGACGGCGTTGCGGATTTCGCCGGTGACGAGGAAGTCCTTCACTTGGTGAGCGACTTCGATGCCGACATTTTCTTGCGCTTCGGCGGTCGAGGCACCGAGGTGTGGTGTGAAGACACATTTCTTCGTGCCGAGCAGAGTGAAGTCGGCAGGTGGGGGTTCGACTTCGAAGACATCGAGTGCGATGCCGGCAAGGTGGCCGGAGTCGAGCAGCGACTTGGCGGCGGCTTCATCGACGAGGCCGCCGCGCGCGCAGTTGATGACCAGCGCGCCGCGGTTCATGCGAGCGAGGCTTTGCGCGTTGAGGATGTGCTTTGTCTCGGGAGTAAGCGGGATGTGAAGGGTGACGACATCCGCGCCGCTGAGGGCTTCTTTGGCGCTCTCGGCGAGATCGACCTTGAGCGATTGCGCGCGGGCGGCTGTTAGGAAGGGATCATAGGCGGCCACGGTCATTCCGAAGGCCTGCGCGCGTTTGGCGAACTCGGTGCCGATGCGGCCCATGCCGAGGATGGCAAGGCGCTTGCCGTTGAGCTCGACGCCTTCAAAGGACTTGCGATCCCATTTACCGGCGATGATCGAGGCGTGAGCCTGCGGGATGTTGCGGGCCAGTGAGAGCATCAGTGTGAACGCATGCTCGGCAGTGGAAATGGTGTTTCCGCTTGGGGTATTCATCACCACGACACCGTGGTCGGTAGCAGCGCCGCGATCGATGTTGTCAACGCCGACGCCGGCACGACCGATGACCTTGAGATTGGTGGCAGCGGCGAAAACTTCCGGGGTCACCTTTGTTTGCGAGCGGACCACGAGGCCGTGGTAATCGCCGATGATCTTGAGGAGCTCCTCCGGCTTGAGGCCGGTGTTCACATCGACGGAAATTCCCGGGGCGTTTCGCAGGGCGTCCACGCCCTTTTCCGAGATCGGGTCCGAAACCAGCACGCGATAGGTTGCCATAGGCGGGCGGGATTAAACCACCATCCGCCGCATGGCAAGGGTTTGCGGAAAAAAACGGCCGAAAATGCGCCCGTGTGGGCGCTCAGCCTAGATGGGCGCGGTGAAAGGCTGGGTGTGCCTACGAGTGGGTCAGCCAATGACCTCGGGCCAGTCGGTGTGGAACATCTCGCCGCGAGGTTTGTCGGTGCGCTCGTAGGTGTGGGCGCCGAAGAAGTCGCGCTGGGCTTGCAGCAGGTTGGCGGGCAGCACGGAACTACGATAACTATCGTAGTATCCGAGAGAAGCACTGAACGCGGGCACCGGAATGCCGGCGAGGGTGGCCATCGAAACGACCTCGCGCCAGTTTTGCTGCGACTTGTTGAGGACTTCCTTGAAGAACGGCGCGAGCATCAGGTTGTCGAGCGCGGGGTTCTCGCGATAGGCCTCGGTGATGCGGTTGAGGAAGCGGGCGCGGATGATGCAACCACCGCGCCAGATCGCGGCGATCTTCGAGAGATCGAGATTCCAGTTCTTTTCCTTGCTCATCGTGGTGATGAGATCGAGGCCCTGCGCATAGGAAATGATCTTCGATGCGTAGAGTGCGTCGTGGACTTTTTTCACGAGCGCGGCTTTTTCGGCGGAGATTTCTGCCTTTGGTCCTTGGAGTTCCTTGCTGGCTGCGACGCGGCGATCCTTCATTGACGAGAGGATGCGGGCCTCGACTGCGGCGTTGATGGTCGAGATGACGACAGTGTTTTCAACCGCGTTCATGATCGTCCACTTGCCGGTGCCTTTTTGTCCGGCGGTGTCGAGGATCATATCCACGAGCGGCTTGCCGGTTTCCGCATCGACCTGCTTGAAAATTTCGGCGGTGATCTGAATCAGATAGCTTTCGAGGTCGCCCGCATACCAATCGCTGAAAACATCGCCAAGTTCGGCAGCGGTAAAGCCTGCAGCTTTGAAGATGTTGTAAGCTTCGCAAATCAGCTGCATGTCGCCGTACTCGATGCCGTTGTGGATCATCTTCACATAGTGACCTGCGCCGCCGGGGCCGATGTGGGTGACGCATGGTTCGCCATCCACTTTGGCGGAGATGCTTTCGAAGATCGGCTTCATCACATCCCAGGTCGAGGCAGGGCCACCGGGCATGATCGATGGACCTTTGCGGGCGCCTTCCTCACCGCCGGAAACGCCGGCGCCGATGAAGCGGAATCCAAGATCACCGAGCCATTTGTCGCGGCGCTCAGTGTCGGTGTATAGCGAGTTGCCGCCGTCGATGATGATGTCGCCCTTGTCGAGCAGCGGGATTAGTTGCTCGATGACCGCGTCGACGGGACCACCAGCCTTGACCATGATCATGATCTTTCGCGGCGCAGCAAGCGACTGGACGAATTCCTCGAGGCTTTTTGCGCCGACGAGTTTTTTGCCCGGATGCGCGGCGATAAATTCGTCGGTGACCGAAGTCGTGCGGTTATACACCGAGACTTGGAAGCCACGGGATTCCACATTGAGCACAAGGTTCTGGCCCATGACGGCCAGTCCGATCAGTCCGAAGTCGCTTTGATTCATGTTATAAGAGCCGGGTTTGAGGGCGGCGGGGCTGTGTAATGGTCGCGGGGCGGTCTTGCAACCCCTTGTTGCACGCGGGATCAAATTGCGCATAATCCCATAGTGAACCTGCCCAACGCCATTTCCCTTTCACGACTTGTTCTGACGGCGGTGTTCATCGGCGCGACCTTGGTGGAGGCAACTTCTGGCCCTTGGCTTGCCTTGTCGGCCTTCGTGGTGGCGGCGGTCAGCGACTATGTCGATGGATGGCTGGCCCGAAAACTCAACATGGTGACCGCGATGGGCAAGCTGCTCGACCCCTTGGCCGACAAGGTGCTGGTCTGCGCGGCGTTTGTGTACCTCAGCGAGCAAGGTCTATGTCCGGTGTGGGTGACGGTGTTGATCATCGCCCGCGAGTTTCTCGTGACGGGCCTGCGGCAAATTGCGGTCGAAGCGGGTCAGGTCATCGCGGCGGACGGTTGGGGAAAATGGAAGACCACGATGCAGTTGACCTTTTGCATCACCTGTCTGGTGTGGTTGGCGTTGAGCAATGGCGAATCGCAGGGTGCGGCGGCTGATTTTTTCCGCATGCTGTCGCATCCCTACGGTTGGATTCGCGAACCATCGATGTGGTTGGCGCTCGGGCTGACGCTTCTTTCAGGATGGAACTACCTGCGAGCGAGCGCGAGCTTGCTGCGTGCGAAGTGAGTTAGGCGCTTTTGTGTCGGATCAAATTTTTCATGAGATGAAAACGCGTTGGATTCCTCTCTTGGTGGTGATGATTGCCGGACTTGCGTTTGCCTGGTGGTGGCATTCGCGCGAGTCGCAGAGTTTGGGTGAGTCTGCTTACGAACAAGCGCGGGCGATCCTTGCCAAAGGCCCGCGACCACCGCAGTCGAAAGCACTCGACGAGGTACGCGCGCATGTGGCCGCGCAGCTGCAAGCCAACGGATGGGTGACGCGGGGCGAGGTTTTTGAGCGTCAAACGCCGAAGGGCATGATCCGATTTGAAAACCTGCGTGCGCGGTTCGGGGTCGGCGTAGCGGATCCTTGGGAGCGTCGGGTCGACGGACTGCTGTGCGCGCACATCGATTCGAAATTATACGAAGACAAGGTTTTCCTTGGTGCCGACGATGCGGCTTCGGCCTGTGCGGCGATCGTCGTGATGGCGGAATTTTTGGCGAAGAAAAAATCAGAGCAAGCGACGACGCTTGAATTGGTTTTTTTCGATGGCGAAGAGGCATTTGGGAAAAATATCACTCCATGGGACGGTCTTTATGGCAGTCGTCATTATGCAAATTACTGGCGAGCGCGTGATGACAAACCGAAGTGGGGGATCCTGCTCGACATGATTGGGCATAAAGATTTGTCGATCCGCCTGCCGAGCGACACGCCGGAAGATTTGAAAGAATTGGTTTTTGCCGCCGCAAGATCTGAAGGTGCCGAAGCCTATTTCGGCATGGCCGCGACACCAATCATCGATGATCATGTGCCGCTCAATTTCGCGGGCATTCCGACGGTCGATCTCATTGGTGATTTCACACGCAGAGGATGGTGGCATACGGTGGGAGATAATCTAAACATCATATCACCCGAGTCGCTTGATATTTCGATTCGCGTGGCATTGCGAATGATTGATATGCGGCTTAGAAAATGATGGTAGGGCGGACCGGCCTCGGTCCGCCGAAGAATACCCCCTGCGGGTGGAGGCGGCGCTGCGGGCCGCATCGCCTTACCTTTGCGAGGCCTTCCAGCATTCGAGGAAGCCGGATGCAAAATCTTCCGGGCAGTTTTGAATCCATGCGTTGAGCGTGGCGACAGGCACCCACATGGCGGATTCGATTTCAGCGGCGGGAAAGCGGATGGATCCCTGATGCTCGTAGCGGTAGAGGCGAATGTGTTCCCAGCCGGTGGCGGCGCTTGGTGTGATGCGCGCGATTTCGGTGGGCGCGGACTTAGCGACGATGCCCATTTCCTCTTCGAGCTCGCGAATGGCGGCTGAGTCATAATTTTCGCCGGCATCAAGATGACCCGAAACGCTCGAGTCCCACACGCCCGGATGCGCGTCTTTGAGCATCGAACGTTGCTGCAGCAAGACATCGCCGCGCTTGTTGAAGACCAAGACATGCACCGCGCGATGCAACAAACCTTGCGCGTGCACTTCGCCACGCGTGGCTTGGCCGGTGACCTCATCATGTTCATCGACGACATCAAAAATTTCGCCCGACTTTTGTGGCAGGTCCTTGAGTGGATGAGTGTCGCAGGCGCGGGTCAGCGTGATCCATTGGTTCAGGTCGAGCTCCTCCGCGCGGGCGGTGGTGGTGACGCCGATTTCATGCGAAATGTTTTCCCAGTCGATGCCATCAGGCAGTTGCTTTTTCAGTTGCTTGCGGCGTTGGGCAAATCCTCGGCGCAGCAGCTCGTCGAAGAGTCTGCGGTCAAATGCAGGAAGCCCATCCGTTCGTGGTCGCATGATGGCGACGGTCGAGTCGATGGCGGGTCGCGGGTGAAACGCCTCGGGCGGCACGGTGCGTTGCGGTTCGACAATCCAATCGACCTGAGTGCGCAAAGAAAGCATGCCGTAATCCTTCGATCCGGGAGTCGCCGCGAGGCGGTCGATCACTTCCTTTTGCAGCATGATGACCGCACGCTGGAAGGGGTGTGGTCGACTGAGCAAATTTTTCAGAATCGCACCACCGCATGAATAAGGAAGGTTGCCGAGAAATTTGAGAGGACGATGAGGGAAAAGTTGCCGTCCATCGAAGCGTGCACCGTCGGCGTGATGGACCCCGACCGATGCCTCGCCTGCAAAACGTTCTTTAAGAAAGGCGGCGAGGCGCGCGTCGAACTCGATGAGAATCACGCGCTTTGCGACACCGACGATGTGTTCGGTGAGAGCGCCCGTGCCCGGGCCAACCTCGACGACTGTGTCGTTTTCCGTGAGTTCAAGCTGCGAAACAATCCATCGCGCCATGTTCGGATCGATGAGGAAATTCTGCCCCATCTGTTTGCTGGGCAGCACATTGAAGCGATCGAGCGCTTCCTTGATTTCCTTGCCGGTCATGTGCGCATTTCCTGAGGCACGAGCGAGTGATTTGCAACATCATCCGAGCATTTCCATCAGATGGCCAAAGACATCTGAGTTGCGAATGATGCCAGAAAAACGCGACGACTGTGGGCCGATCGCTGAGAGTAGAGTCGGGTCGGAGGTGTGGGTGGTGCCAGTCCAACCGATACCGGTGTGGTTGCCGGCAAATTGTCCGAGCAGGCCTTCGGGTTTCTCGAGTTGGTGGTTCCACTCGACGACATTCTCCTTGTGCAGGATTGAGACGAGCGCCTCGGCTTCGGATTTTTTCAGATTGAATCCAAGGTGTTCGGCGACCAGCGCCTTGATGCTGCGGGCATCGCCATCGGGCTTGGCGTTCCATTCGCCAAAGACGCGTTCATGCGATGCCTTGAAACGCGCAATGTTTTGAAAGTGCTGGTTGGATTCCTTGTAGCCATCGCCCATTCCATTGAGGCCGGGATTCGAATTTCCATGATCGCTGGTGACCACCACGAGAATGTCATCGTGCTTGGCGGTCATCGCGAGCACCGCGGCAACCGCATCGTCGAACGCGAGTTGATCGCCGAGTAAGGCACCGATGTCATTCAGGTGGGCGGCGTGATCGATGCGCGCGCCTTCGACTTGCAAAAGGAAGGGTTTATCGCTGGTGAGAAAACGACCAAGCGCTGCCTCGGTCATTTCCACAAGGCTCGGCACTAATGCGGCAAGCTTGGCATCGTGGGCGCGGTCGATGGAAAAGGGTAGGTGGCTTTTGGAAAAAGTGCCGAGAAGTTTCGGGCTTTTCGAGGCAAGCAATTGATCGCGATGAGACAGCACTTGGTAGCCCGACTTTTTGAAATCGCCCGAAAGGTCGCGCTTGTCGTCGCGTTTCTTCGCATCGAAGAATCCTGAGCCACCACCAAGTACGATGTCGACCCGCTCGAGGTACTGCGGCGCGATGAGTTGCTCATCGCCACGCGATGCGATCGACGCCGCGAAGCCCGCGGGCGTGGCATGGGTGACCGTGGCGGTGGTGACCAAGCCGACTGCCGCATTTTTTTTGCGCAGTAGAGTGGCGATGGGTGTGATTTCCTTGCCGCTTGGATCCACATTGATTGCGCCGTTGTTGACGCGCTGACCACCACCCCATGCGGAGGAGGCTGCGGCCGAATCGGTGACAAGCGAATTGGCTGATGCGGTGTCCATGAGTCCGCGCGCGGCGGATAGGTTGTTCAGAAGCTTCCACCATTCGGTTGAGCGCTGACGCGTGAGCTGCGAGTAGGCCTCGGCGAGGCTCAAGACGCCGGGGCTCATGCCGTCGGAAATCATGAAGACGACACCGCGGACTTTCTTTGCGGGTGCCACCTTTTCTGTCGCAGAAGCGTTAGCGCCTGAAAGAAAAGACGCCGCGCTGAGAAGCCCGGCGGATTTGAGCCAACTCCTTCGGCCGATCGTAGCCTCGATGCTTTCCTTTGCTTGCATCAGCAACCCATAAGCCATCGCACGCGGGGTTCAAGCGTTATGAAATTTCAGCGTTTTTTCAGCATGCGAAGGACCGGTGGCAATGCCTGCTCCCAGGCATGCGCGCTGGCGCAGCGAACAATGGCTTCGCTGTCTTCGGATGATGGAAAGGCGCGCTGATCGCGGATGCGTTTTGAGGTTCTGGCGATTGCGGTGAGTTCGGGTGGAAGAGCAAGGATTCCCAACACAGCTGAGAGCGCGACGGCTACGATGAAAATCGCAAAGGCTCCGAGCACGGGGATTTTTCCGGCGATCACCGCGAGCACGGCCACCACGCCGCCGAGCGGAGGTGCGGCGACGCCAAAGCGGCGTGATTGTTCGCGCGCATTGGCGGATTTTGGGTCCGTTTGACGCCACTCTTGCAGGGCCTTCTGGCGAAGTTGATTTCCAAATTCCTCTGCGCTTGCCTCCGCACGGTGAACGGATGCTGCGTCATGCGGTGCAGGTGTCCAAAGCTTGAGGTCGCATCGGCACATGCGCTTGCCGTACGAGTCGAGCACGCGCGCGCCAAACCACCAGCGCGCGATCAATGCCAGCGCGAGCGAAAACAGCGAAAAGAAAAGCAGCAGGCGAAGCATGGTTATTTATTGGAGCACGGTGCGGTGAATCACTTCGCGGGTTTGTAATCGCGCGGGTTGTCGGGCCAAGGATGACGCGGGTAGCGTCCGGCCACTTCTTTTTTCATCTGCGCGTAGCCGCTTGACCAGAATCCTTTGAGGTCCTTGGTCATTTGCCATGGTTTTTGTCCGGGTGTGAGAATGTGGACGAGCAGCGGCAGGCGACCGTTGAGAATGGTGGGGGTTTCCCAAACACCAAAGAGGTGTGAGACGCGCACGGAAATGAAGGGATCGCGTCCGTCCTCATAAGTGATTTTTGCCGACTGTCCGTTGGCAAGCGTGATGCGCTCCGGGCAATAGGCGTCGAGTGCCGCGCGCTGGCTGTGATTGAGCCACTCGCGCAGCACCGGCCAAATTGGGGCGTCTTTGATGTCTTTGTAAGCCAGTGATCCGTGGCAAATTTGCGCGATCGCATCGGTGCGGTCCTCATCCGACCAACCTGGCATGCCAAGCTCCGGCATGTGTTGGCCAAGCAACTGCAAGCGCGCGATCCATTGCTCGACCTGATGATCCCAATTTTTGAGCGTGAGATTATCTTCGATGACATGTTTGGCGAGCAGCGCGGCGGCCTGATCGGTGTTCACTCCGTAATCGCTTTCCTTTGCTTCGAGTACGAGATCCCGAAAGCGGGTTTCATCGCGCGAAATGACTCGGCGGCGGGTGTCGTCCCATGCAACACCTTTGCTCGTGGAAACTTCGTCGGGAAAAAGTTCCGCGAGCCATGCAGGATCGATGGCAG
>JBEEOX010000026.1:0-11333 GCA_041191425.1 Verrucomicrobiota bacterium
TTTGGCAGATATGGAACATGTCCTTTGGATTCTTTGGCATCCAGTTCGGCTGGGGCCTGCAGATGGGAAACATGTCGGCGATCTATGAATACCTTGGAGCCAAAGAAAGTGAACTTCCCTTGCTATGGTTGGCAGCTCCGCTGACCGGTCTCATTGTGCAACCGCTGATCGGTGCCATGAGTGACCGCACCTGGCATCCGTTCTGGGGACGCAGGCGCCCTTACTTTCTGATCGGTGCGATTTTTTCCTCGCTGGCATTGCTGTTCATGCCGCACTCCGGGACCTTGTGGATGGCGGCGGGTTTGCTGTGGATTCTTGATGCTTCAGTGAATGTGAGCATGGAACCGTTTCGAGCTTTTGTGGCGGATCTTTTGCCTGAACAACAACGCACGGTGGGATTTGCGATGCAGTCGGTTTTCATCGGCGCGGGCGCGGTGATTGCCTCCAAGTTGCCAGGATTCCTGCGCGACTACTGTGGCGTGAGCGCCGAGACCGGGGTGGGTCAGGCCATTCCACAAACCGTGCACATCGCCTTCACGGTCGGCGCGATCGTTTTCATGCTCTCGGTGCTATGGACAGTTTTCACTACCAAGGAACATCCACCCGCTGCGGATGAACCGAAAAAGGAAAAGAGTGGCCTTGGAGAAATCATCGACGCCTTGAAGCACATGCCAGTGCGGATGAAGCAACTGGCCTTCGTGCAGTTCTTCACATGGATGGGATTGTTCTGCATGTGGATTTTCTTCAGCGTTGCTGTGGCGCGAAACATCATGGGCGCGCAAGACACGGCCTCGAAGCTCTACAAAGACGGAATCGATCTCGCGAACAACTGCTTTGCGGTGTACAATCTCGTCGCATTTGTTTTCGCGATGGCCCTGCTGTGGTTGGGTAGAATTTTCTCTGCCAAGTGGATCCACTTTTTCTCACTCCTCGCGGGTGGCCTCGGCCTGGCAGGAGTCGGAGTGGTGCGCGATCCGATGATCCTTCAATGGGTCTGCTTCGGCGGTATCGGCATCGCTTGGGCGTCAATTTTATCCATGCCCTACGCGATGTTGTCCAATGCGCTGCCTGAAAACCGCATGGGGGTTTATATGGGCATTTTCAATTTCTTTATCGTCATACCGCAAATCCTCGTCGCCATTGTACTGAGCCGCGTGATGGAGAAATTCGAAGACTTCAGTCGTCTCAATGCGGTCGTCATCGGCGGCATTTGCATGCTCATCGCCGCGCTCTTCACATTGACCGTCGGCAAAGACAATCCATCCAAATCCATCGGCAACGCGTAACCATGACTTGGCAGTCACTTGCAATTGGTGTTCTTTTTCTCGGCATGACTCCGCTGGCAAACGGTGACGAAACGAAGCGTCCGGTCATTTACCAGCTGTTTGTTAGAACCTTCGGCAACACCAACGAGACCCGCAAGCCAAGTGGTACGATATCAGAAAACGGCTGCGGAAAATTCGCGCAGATCAATGACACGGCACTCGAGTCAATCGCGGCCATGGGTTTCACCCACATCTGGCTTACCGGCATCCTTGAGCAAGCCAGCGGCACAGCTTACCCCAACCGACCGGCGGATGATGCCGACATCCTCAAAGGCATCGCGGGCAGTCCCTATGCAATCAAGGATTACTTCGATGTTTGCCCAGACTACGCGATGGATCCCGAAAAGCGCATGGACGAGTTCAAGAGTTTGCTCGAGCGATGCCGCAAGCATGGATTCAAGGTGATCATCGACTTTGTGCCGAATCATGTCGCTCGATCTTACAACTCCGATGTGAGGCCCGAGCATTCATTCGGATCGGAAGACCGTCGCGATGTGTTTTTTGATCGAGACAATCACTTCTTTTATCTCCAGCCCGATCACGCCGGCGGTGGAGCGCCACTGAAACTACCGACAGCCGGGATGCCGGGCCGCGATGGCTTGTTTGATGCCGAAAGGGAAGTTGGGAAGGTCACTGGCAACAATGTGGTTTCGTGGTCGCCATCGATCAATGACTGGTACGAAACTGTGAAGCTGAACTATGGTCACGATTTCACCCAAGGTCGCTACACCGCCCACTTGCCCGGACCCGATGCCGATCTGAATCAGGTCCCAAGAACCTGGCGCACGATGGATGCGGTGCTTGCCTACTGGCAGGAAATGGGCGTCGACGGATTCCGCGTCGACATGGCGCACATGGTGCCGATGGAGTTCTGGCGATGGGTGGTGTCGCGTTGCCGTACTCGATCCAGCGAAGTTTTTTTCGCTGCCGAGGCTTACGACAATGACCCATCCAAACTGACCGAAGGTCATGTGTTGGATGAATTGCTGAAGGCCGGCTTCGATGCGGTCTATGATGATCCCTCCTACGATGTGCTTGAGGGGCTGTACGATGCGGGCAAGTGGGCGAATGATTTGGATCCGCTCACTTTCACGGGCGACAGGTTTCACAAATCCCTGCGCTACGGAGAAAACCATGACGAGGTCAGGCTCGCATCGGCGAAAGAATGGGGCGGACTTGGCATGAAGGTGGGAAAACCCGTTTGTGCCGTGCTCTATGCCATGGGTCGGGGACCAATCATGATGTACAATGGTCAGGAGGTCGGCGAACCCGCCGATGGCGCGGAGGGATTCGGTGGCGATGACGCGCGCACGAGCATCTTTGATTACTGGTCGATGCCGGAATTCACCAAGTGGGTGAATGGTGGAAAATTCGATGGCGGAAGATTGAGCGATGAGCAGAAGGCTTTGCGCGACTGGTACGCCAAATTGCTTCGCGCGACGCGGGACAGAGCCTTTACGTCAGGTGAATTTTACGGACTCAACCACGCCAACAAAGAGAACCCGAGGTTCGGTCGACTCGGCGATGAGTCGGCGTCGGGTCATTGGCTTTACGCATTTTTGCGCAGCGACCGTGCGAGCGGCAGGGCCTCGCTGGTTGTGGCCAATTTCCATGGCAGCGAGACCATTCGAGGTGTCAGCGTTCGCATCCCCGAGGACGCCCGTCATTTCGTCGGTCGCGGCGACAATGCGAATTGGAAATTCACCGACCGACTAGATTCCGATTGGTACGGCAGCATCACTTCTGGTCAGCTTGAAGTCGATGGCTTATCACTTCCCGACATGCCGCCGTGCAGTGCCTTGCTGCTTGAGATTGATGGGGAGTGAAATAAGTTTCAAGGTTCAAGCGATCAGTTTCAAGAAAACGGAATTGAAGCAGAAGCGATCAATCTGAGTTCTACAATCCGCGATCCACAATCTTCAATCCACCCTTATCTCGTTGCTCGATTTTGCCGTGAAATCACCACTGTCGAAATCACTCCGCAAAGGACGATCACCGAAAACAAAAAGATCGCGCAAAAGTAGCGGGTGTCGATCTCGCTGGAGTCGTCGACATCGCCATTGGCGGTCGATTTTTTTTCACCCGCCCACGGCAGAGGTTTTTTGAGCGCGTGAAAAATGATCCGATGATCCTTGTCGCGGTAATCATTGCGAAATGATTCCGCCTCGCGGATCAACAGATCGATGCGCTCGTTGACAAAAAACTCGGATGTCGGGCGGGCATCTTCGTCGTCATCGGGCCAGACCTTGATGGTTTCGACTTCGATGCGCTTGCCGGTGGTGGCGATTCGACGAATGCGCGAGATCAGATCCAAAGCATCCGCTTTGGTGGTCGCGCCCGATGCGAGCAATCGACGCAGACCCTCCTTGGTCAACTCAAAGGACTCCTGTTTTTGTGGACCCAATTCGCGCGGATTTTTTCGCACATCGTCGATAATTTTTTGAAGTCGCAGGCGTTCGATCTCGAAGGGGTTGCTGACCGCTTGCGTGACGATCATGCCTTCATAGGCGTAGCGCAGCGGCATGAGATGCGCGGGCACTGGGATGCCGCCGCGTTCCCGGATCTCTTTGGCTTCGGAAAATAGTCCGTGGTTCATCTCACGATAAGAGACCAAGGCACCAGCCAGCAGCATTTGCGGCACGAGCAAGAGCGGCACACAGGTGAGAGCCGCGCGCTCGGTGGTGACGATCGATGAGATCACCAAGGCCATCGCCGTGCCCGTCCATGCCGTCAGGGTCATCCACTGCCACTGATGAAAAAGCATGCCCTCGATTTCTAGGAAATGGTTGCCGACCAGCAGGTACACAAAGCACTGGACGGCGGCGACAATGGCGAGCGCGACAAACTTTGCGATGACATAAGATGCTGCACCTGGCTGGCAATTTCGCTCGCGTCGCAGCATGGCACGATCGCGCAGGACCTCGGTCGCCGAATTGGTCAGGCCGAGGAACATCGCGACCGTGGCGCTGAGAAACAGATAGGCGGGGATATGGAGAGCGCTGACAAATTCGTAACTGCCGCGCGGCGATGAGCGAAGCGTGTTGGCAATGAGCGCGGCGAGCAACGGCGCTTCGAGCAACGTGCTGTAGATCGTGCCACGGTTGCGTAGCTTTGACAAAAACGAGCGCAGAAAGTGCGTGGCAAAAATTGCGACCACCGCATGAAACCGCCGCGCGGGCTTCGGCGGCAAGGGCAGCGGACGATCAGGCGTGGCCTCGGTGAGCAGCGAGATCGGTAGCGGGCTTGACTGAAGCGATTGCATCAGGTCGACGCTCTCAAAGCGCTCTTGCCAGAATGACGGGGGAAATCTTCGGGCCGAGCCAGTGCTCGCGCCGCCACCGATCGTGCTGAGCGGGGTTTCGAGCACATCAAACACAAAGTCGGTGCCGAGTGGTGACTTCGAGGTGACCGCCGGATGAGCGATCGCAAGTTCCTCGCACGCGTTTCGGAAGTAACCGACCATGCTGGCAGGTGTTCCGAAAAATGCGAGACGACCGCCTGCATCGAGCAGCAGCACCTTGTCAAAAAGCCTGAGCACTTGCGCACCCGGGCGGTGCAGCGAGGCGATGACAATTTTTTCGCGGGCCAGCGAGCGTAGGGTTTCCGCCACGTGCTCCGAATCCTTGGATGAAAGTCCCGAAATCGGTTCGTCGAAGAGAAACACCTCGGCACGACTGCCAAGGTCGATGCCAAGGTTGAGCCTGCTGCGCTCGCCGCCCGATATGGTTTTCTCGCCGGGCGATCCGACTCGGCGGTGAGCGATTGATTGCAGTCCGAGCTCGGCGAGCATGCTGTCGACGCGACGCTCATGCTCCGCCAGGGATAGGGCGGGACGCCGAATCGTGACCGCATGACGCAGGTGTTCGCGCACGGTAAGCTGTGGGTTCAGAGCTTCTTCCTGCGGCATGTGGGCAATGAACGGCACTAGGGCTTCGCGGCTTTCATAGAGCGAGATGCCATTGAGGCGCACATTGCCACGGGTCGGCTCTCGCTGACCGGAAAGAACGGTGAGCAGGGTGCTTTTGCCGCTGCCGCTAGGCCCGATGATGCAAAGCATTTCGCCACGCTTCACCTCGAAGTTGAGATGATCGAGCGCTCTCAAATCGGGACCAAAATCATGAATCAAATCCTGAACATGCAGCGACTCGATCAGTGTTCTTTCCTCGTCGAGAAACCCTTCGCGAAAGCGGCAACGCACCGACTGGCTGCCAGATAGGCGGATCAATGAACCGTCGCGCAAGGGTGCTGACGCGCGAACAGGCACACCATCGACCAGAATGGGTCCGTGGCTTTCGCGAATTTGCAGTTCACCCACCTGACGCTGAGCATCGTAGCGGATGAAAAGAACCGCTTTGGGAGAAAGTTTTGCACCGATGAGCAAGTCGCCGCTGGAGAGAGTCGATGCGTCATTCGAAACAAGGTACTCTTGACGATCGCCCGCAAGACGAAACCGATGAGCCGATTGCGTCGCACTACGGCGGAGATCGTTCATCGAAAGGCTGAAGCCTGATTCGTCGGCAAGCCTTTCGTGATTTAGGCACGTGATGCGGTCACCGACTTTCAACGCGCCATGATTGGCCGCGCGCAGTCGCGTGGATTTGAGAACTTCAATCTCTGCCACCAGACCGAAGCGCACGCGGAGTTCGCTTTGGCGTCCGCCCGTGTGTTCGGCGACAATGCCGTTTTCACCTGACTCGATGAAAATTGCTGGCGCGTTGCCGGTGCGTTTCACATCGAGGAAAAACAGCAAGTCCTCGAAGGTCAGGGTCCAACCGGGAACCACCAAGGTTTGACGCTCGCGCATGCGAAGAAACGAACCCGTGCCGACCGAGCGTCCGCGAATCCACAAGGGCTCGGTTCCGGTGTTGCGAACGAGAATCAGGTCGTCGGCGCGATACACGCGGAACTCGTGAGTCGATGCCGCAGGTGGCAGGACGACATCAGCGCCATTCACGCCAAAAATCAGTCGCTCAAATGGCAGTTCATCGCTGCTGGGAATTTCGCCGTCACCACGCATCTCGCGCAGGATGGAAGTTCCCAACTCGGGTCGACCCAGGCGGCGCATGAAAACTTCAAAGCTCGCGCGGTTGCGGTCGGACCTTCCTGCAGCATCGACCAGCGTGTAGAGTTGCAAACCAAGCGCGAGTTTCGATGCCTCATCATAGACATCTCGAAGCTCAGTCGCGAGGTTCGACAGCGATCTCGGATTGGCCACCGCGCGCTGCAAACGACGCGCGAGCCATCCGTGGTCAACCTCGGGAAAAGCGTTGCGAAGCATGTCGAGGATGAGGTCCGCCTCCATCGCGTTGAGCTCACCATCGAGAGTCGCAAATGCCGCAAAGGCATCCACCAGCGCGCCAACCTGGGCATCCACACCGGGCCGCAACGCGCGAAGCCGACCAATCCCAGGGATCAACCTCAGCCAACGAAACACGCGCCATCGACCGAGGGCGGCGATGCGCGGGTGCTTGAAAAGCGAGTGGATATTCACCGCGCAGATTAAGGCAGAGCGACGCCTCGGGGGCAAGAGTGGTCAAAAAAGGGGTTTGCATTTGAGCGTCATGGGCTAAGATTGACCGCTGTCAGGCCGCATGAGACTCGACCACCAGTGAGTTCTAAGGCATGGACCACCGCCCCTCACACCCCACATGTCCGATTCCCCCAATTCGTCCCAGCCTCCCAACTCGTCCAACCGTCCCTCAGGCGATGCCGGCGGATTCAACTGGCGTTTTTTCATTTTGGCACTGGGTGCCGCCGCTGTGTTTGGTCTCGCTTTGTTTGGGCCAAACATGTCGCAGACCTCGCGCACCCTGAGTTACTCGCAGTTCAGGCAAGCGTGGGATCAGGGCCGCATCATCACCGATGATGCAAAGCGTCCGCTCAAGGTCGTGACCACCGATACCGCTTATGACGCATCAATCACCGGCTGGGAAATGCCAGCCATGCAGATGCCGAAAGAACCGATCAAACAGCGTTCGAATTTCCGCGTTGTGTTGAACCTCGATTTGCAAGGCAAGCAAGTTCAGCAAATTTTGGGTGAAGACATTCGCATGGAAACACTTCCTGCAGATGCGGTTGAACCCGGCGGCGAGTCCGTTCAAACGATTTCCATCGCCGATCTTCGCAAGGCCAAGGCGCTTGGCGAAATCCAGGTGAACGATCTTCAAAACCCATTGCGCATCCTGGCCAAACCCGACAGCCGCGAGGCGGTGGTGGTTGGCGCCCGCGAGGTGATCACCAACATGGTGTCTCCAGTCGACGCCAGTGGCAAGGCGCTCGAAGCGACGCCGTTTTCGGTGACTGTTTCCATTCCGATTTTGGCGGATGACCTCAAAGCACTTGTGCAAAGCAAGGCCACTTACAACCGCACGACCGATTATCTCAAAAATGCTTTGTTCACCTTTCTGCCTTTCTTGCTGGTGATCGGCATTCTGTTCTTCCTGTTCCGCCAGCAGATGAAATCGGCGGGCCGAGGTGCAATGTCATTTGGCAAAAGCAAGGCGCGTTTGCTCTCCATGGACCGCAACAAGGTCACCTTCAAGGATGTCGCTGGCATCCAAGAAGCAAAAGAGGAGTTGTTTGAAATCGTCGATTTCCTCAAAGACCCGCGTAAGTTTCAAAAACTCGGCGGATCGATCCCTAAAGGTGTCTTGATGGTCGGATCTCCGGGCACGGGCAAAACCTTGCTGGCCCGCGCCATCGCTGGTGAGGCGGATGTGCCGTTTTTCTCGATCTCAGGGTCAGACTTCGTCGAAATGTTTGTCGGCGTGGGTGCCTCGCGCGTTCGCGATATGTTCGAACAAGGCAAGAAGCATGCGCCATGCCTCATCTTCATCGATGAGATCGATGCCGTCGGTCGTCACCGTGGTCACGGCATGGGCGGCGGTCATGACGAACGCGAGCAAACACTCAACCAGTTGCTGGTCGAGATGGATGGCTTCGACACCCAGGAGGGCGTGATCATCATCGCCGCGACCAACCGTCCCGATGTGCTCGACCCCGCGCTACTTCGTCCGGGCCGTTTCGACCGTCAGGTCACGATCAATCTGCCCGATGTAAACGGCCGTGAAGAGATCCTGCGCGTGCATGTCAAAAAAATCAAACTCGCTGCGAATGTCGATCTCGCCAAGGTCGCTCGCGGCACCCCGGGATTCTCCGGCGCCGAACTCGCAAACTTGGTCAACGAATCCGCCCTGCTTGCCGCCCGCCGTGGACTCAGTGCGGTGACGCTCGATGAACTCGAAGAGGCCCGCGACAAGGTCAGATGGGGACGCGAGCGCCGCAGCCTTGCCATGTCCGACAAGGAACGCGTCAGCACCGCTTGGCACGAAGCTGGTCACGCCTATCTCAACATGGTACTACCACACACCAATCCATTGCATAAAGTCACCATCATCCCTCGCGGACCCTACCTCGGCGCCACGATGTATCTGCCGGAGGGTGACAAGTACTCGACCCAGAAAAAAGAGGCTCTCGCGAACCTCGTGGTCACCATGGGTGGACGCATCGCCGAGGCTTTCCACAGCGATGATGTTTCAAACGGTGCATCGGGCGACATTCGTCAGGCCACCGCTCTCGCGCGCCACATGGTCTGCGAGTGGGGCATGAGCGACAAACTCGGCATGGTCGAGTATGGGGAAGGCGATGGTCCTGTGTTCCTTGCCCGCGACATGGCCACTCGCCGCGCGAATTATTCGGAAGAGACTTCGCGCATCATCGATTCGGAGATCAAGCGTTTCATCGACGAAGCCTATGACACCGCCACGCGCGTGCTGACCGAAAATCGCGACAAGGTGGAGCTCATTGCCAAGGCCTTGCTTGAGTACGAAACACTCGATGCAAGCCATCTCAAGGACCTCATCGAGCATGGCGAAATGAAAGATCCGCCATCGGCTCCAAAGCCTCCGCCAGTGCCCGAGAAACTTGCGAAAAAAACCGAACGCAAGGTGGGGGAGAGCGGTCAGACCGATGACGATGGCCCCATTCCGGGCGCGGTCGGAGCAACGGCGTGAGCAAAAATTGATTCAATTGCAGTGAATGAATTTTTTCATTTGTTGCATGGATTTCATTTGCTGCGTGTGGGTAATGGGGTAACATCATCCATGACTGCTGTGTGCGACTATTTTGGTAGCTGGCCCGAACCGATATGATCATTCAGGGGTTCGCCTCCGATGCCCTATGTCACGCCTTTTACAGGAAGACCAAAAAGCACCGGATTTCCCCACTTGTTGAGTTTACGGAACGTGGCTCACAGCGCCAATGACGGCACAGCGGTCTATTTTTTCAGCATCATCATAACTGCAAACTAATCGGCGGTCACTGTGGCTGCGAGTTTGCCATAAGTCTCGGCGTCAATCGTGAAGAGATTCGCCTCGGCTCCCATGCGGCCGAAATACGCTGAGGGCTTGGGGCTCGAATCGATGGGAGCGAGAATCAACTTGCGACTGCCCGTGCCCGCAAATTCGCCCATGTCATCGAATTTCTTTTCCACCACATCGATGATCAGTGAGGGCTTGCGCAATGCGTTAATCGCCGACTCGTCATTCGGCGCCAGCCAACGGGAAACCTTGAGGTCTTCGAGCACTGAAAGAAAGTAGTTCGCTTTGACCGGATCGACCGTTGCGCTCACATCGCGACCATCGGATTCGCCGCTCCACGCCTCGTCGATGAATCGATACTTGAGCATGAGGGCTGGCGATCCGGTCACATCACGGCGAATGGCAAGCAGGTTTACCTTGTCGACTGACCACAACCTTTCATGTCGCCATTCGTAAGGACGAACCGCGACCGAACGAATGAGCGCATCGTCGATGCGCATGACGGTCGGTGTGCCAAGCCGGTTGGCATAAAAGACTCCCTTCGAGTCGATCCCGAAGCGAAGTTCGAATGCCTGATTGTCCTGAGCGATAAATCGCAACTTGAGGATCGGACGATCTAGACCCCACGGAGTAAAGTCGGTCGCCGCATCGCTTTCAAACGCCAGCGCCTTGCTGGTGGTGACCGCCTTGAGCAGGTTGTACAGATTGAGCTCGTTCGCATCGCGCGTGACTCCATCAATCACAGTGGTCCACGGCTTCGATGGCTCGCGGGTGATGAGAATGGCGGTACCGGTCGACGGTTCGATCGAAATGCCGCGAAGCGCAGCGATGTTGAGATGGGTAAGGGTCGGGTCGCGCAGCTCGTTGACGCTGAGAGGCAGATCCGAGAGCGTGATGAGTCCTGCAACGGGCTTGGCGGGCATTAGGAACTCGACCCCGGGGCGGTTGGAAACAATCGCCGTCGTTTCGTTTCCATCGGCGGAGTCAAGAGGTCTGATTTCCAACTCGCAGGGGACATCGGCTTCAAACGATTGGATGGCGATGCGTGTGGATTCATTATCATCCGCCGCGTTCGGTTTTTTGCCAGCGGCGATGTCGTTGACCTTGATCGCTTGGAGCTCAAAAAGACCTTTCAACAAAGATTTGATCGCCGCTTGATTGGTTGGAAGGTCGAGAGGTTTGACGATGCGCCATGGCGTGTCGGGTGATTCACGCGCGATCAGGAGCTGACCTTGTTTGGATCCGATTGAAACTGATTTTAGCTTGAGCGGATTGAAATAAAACGGGCGGTGGTCGCGCAGGAATCGCAGGTTGTCTTTGAACAGTGAATTGATGTCGCCCGTGCAGGAGTAGACATGCTTCTTACGGCTTTTTTCGCGTGGGCTGATGAAAACCGTGGGCACAGGCTCAGGGATATCCCGCACAGTCGCATTCCATGGAGTGATGCGGCCCATTTTGTAATGCGCCAATACCTTGCGATTGGAGTCCTCCAAAAGAATCGTCACCGCTTCGTTGCTAAGGCCGGCTTTGTCTTCAGGTATGTCGTCGCGTGAGGCATGATCCTCGACTCTCATGCCGCGCGTGAAGTTGATGATCGAAACTGCCGCACGAGGGTCCATGCGATCCTGCCATGGGGCGGTGGAATACCAGCCGTTTTCCTGAAGCGAAAATTTTGCCGACGCACTTGTCG
>JBEEOX010000027.1:0-10855 GCA_041191425.1 Verrucomicrobiota bacterium
GCGGCGCACCGTGCGTGATCCCGATTCCGCTACGCTCCATCGGGCTCACGCACGGTGGGTCACAGGTGAAATCGGCATCTCGCTTTTACAGAAGAAATTTTACACTACCTGGCATCGACAGGCAATGGTTGCCCAAGATCATTTCCAATATCGAATCTCTTTCCGAGAACCCTCGACCAAGCGGATGCAAAAAACTAGCGGGTTCGGAACACACCTATCGGATTAGAGTTGGTGATTATCGGGTGATTTACGACATTGAGGATCACAAGTTACTCGTTCATTTGGTACGGATTCGCCATCGACGCGATGTTTACCGCTGAATTTTCCTCCCTGATTTGCACCTGGGGATCAATTTCTAGTAGATTTAATTTTACCCGCCACATTCGCCACTCGTATCGATTTCGTTGTGGTCTTGCGTCCTGATGCGGCAGGCGATAAAACCCATGCGATGTTCGACGCGCCGCCAAAGCCTCAGAGGAATCCCTCCTTCTCGCGAACCTTGCTGCGGATCTTGCTGATCAGTGCCGGTTCGGTGGCGATTTTGTTGCCCGCATGGTTGCCCAACAAACCCACCGCCCCACTCGAACGCGGCACCGTCGAGTTGCTGCAAGCCTTCCTACTTGCCGTATCGGCGATCATGATGTTTGGAGCTTCTTCGCATGCAGGCATTTATCGTCCAGTGTGTCGCGTGCTCGGCCTTGGCTTCATGGCCGCCTTTGCAGGCGAAATCGAAGACTTTGTCTCAGGTGTGTTGCATGTGCCTTTTCCCGAGGCCTGGATTGCAGGCGCATTTGCCTTGGCGGCAATCATCACGGCGTTCAGGCACCGACGCGTGACCGTTCACTTTGTCGCAACCCTCGGTCAGCATGCTGGCGCGGGCCTCATTGCCGCTGCTTTGCTCATCATCTATGTCTTCAACCGCGTGATTGGCAGCACTGTGTTTTGGAAGGCATCGCTTACAGACAAATACTCGTCTGAAATACCGCGCATCTGCAAAGGTTACCTCGAGCTGCTCGCGTGTTATCTCATCTTCATCGGCGCGCTTGGACTTTCGCTCACCCTTGCCCGTCGGCGGCAGGATTGATCCTCAGGCCATGTTTCACATCGTCTTGGTCGAACCCGAAATCCCGCACAATGCAGGTGCCGCAGGCCGGCTCGCACTGGCGACGGGATCAACGCTGCACCTGATCAAACCGCTGGGCTTTTCGCTCGAAGACAAGCATGTGCGCCGCACTGGACTCGACTACTGGCGCGAGGTTGACCTCCGCGTGTGGGAATCATTTGACGAGTTGAAAAAATCCGCCGCTGCCGATGCCGCATTCTGGTTCTTGAGCACCAAGGCCAGCGCGAACCCATGGCAGGCAAAGTTCAAGGCCGGTGACTATTTGGTTTTCGGCAAGGAAACATCCGGACTGCCTGCCGATTGGATTTCCAAAGCGGGCGACCAAGCCCTGCGCATCCCGATGTCACCCGGTGGAACACGAAGTCTCAATCTCTCAACCGCCGTTGCCATCATTCTCTACGAAGCCGTGCGTCAGCAAAATCCCGAGTGGTGATGGAGCCATTCAAAGAACACTTCTCGTACACCAAAGCCCGTGCGATCGCGGTGGAAATTCAACGCGTTCATCCAGGCTTCGACATGAAGGCCTTCACTCGCGGGCTTGAGAAAAAACTGGCTCCGCTTGAGCTTAAGCAGCGCATGCACGCGGTGGCGGACCACATCGAAGCGGCATTGACACTTGATGCGCCAACGCTATTCGTGGTGCTAATCAAAGCGCTGGCCGACGAGAAAGGGCGCGGACTGCGAGGCTTTGCCGTTTGGCCGCTCACCGAGCTCGTGGCCCGCCATGGGCTCAATCATTTTGCAGAGTCAATGGACGCCTTGGCGCAAATGACCATGCGCTTCACCGCCGAATTTGCGATCAGGCCGTTTATCCGACATCATCGCGAAAAAACCCTGCGGCAGCTTCAGCGTTGGTGCAAACATCCCAACGAGCATGTGCGCCGACTGGCGTCCGAGGGCAGTCGTCCTTTTCTCCCATGGGGTGGTAATATCCCTGAACTACTAGATTCACCGTACGAAACATTGGAAATTTTGGAGAAGCTCTATCGCGACCCAAGCGACTATGTGCGGCTCTCGGTCGCCAACCACCTCAACGACTTCAGCAAAGGAAATGCCAAGCTGGTGATCGATACCCTCACCCGCTGGCGAAAGGCCGCGCCGCAGGATCCGCAGTTGGAAAAACTTTCGCGCCACGCCTGCCGCACGCTGCTCAAAAACGGCCACCCCGCGGCGCTCAAACTTCATGGCTACGGCTCAGCCGATTCGCTTGCAATCGAATCGTTGAAACTCAACGCAACTTCCGTTCGTGTCGGCGAAAAAATCGGCTACCAGATCGTGATCCGAAATCACTCGCGTCAACTGCTACGCGTGATGTTCGACTATGCGATTCACCACCGCAAAGCCAAGGGCACGCTCAGCGCCAAGGTCTTCAAGGGTCGCGTGAAGGAACTCGCGGCGGGAGAGTCTTGGGAAATCCAAGGCACGCATTCATTCAGGCCGGTCACAACGCGAGTCTATCACGCGGGCAGGCATCAATTCGAGCCGCGCCTCAATGGTCGTGTTTTTCCGGCGCAAGAATTTATGCTGAAACTTTGAATTTGCCTGATGCCAATACTCGCAGGGGCCCGATGATAAAATGGCCTTTTACAAATTTCACGGGATGGTCATTGTTTAAACAGCACTTCATAACCACTGAAAACCTGCGCTCCGCTATCGCACATGAAAAACAAATCGCTCCTGATTCTTTCGATCCTTGCCGTGACCCATCTTGTTCATGCCGCTGAACCAAAACGCATCGTGGTTTGCACCATCACCGAGGGTTTTCGCCACACATCGATTCCTCATTCGGAAGAGGCCATGCAGGCAATCGACGAAGCCGTACCGGATATCGAAATTGTTCAGTGGCTTCGTCAGCCTGCGATCGAAGTTCCTGTCCCGCCGCGTCCGCCAGTCAAGCCCGCGGAGAGCGCCCCGAAGGCCAAGTTGGAAAAATTCGACAAAGAACTTGCCGCTCATCAAGCCGCCATGGAGTCATGGAATCGTGATGTGAAACCCGAGGCCGCGCGCAAATCCCATGCCCGGCATGAAGCGATGAAAAAATCCTTGGAGGCACTCGCGCCACAGGCTTTGTGCGACGCCCGCATCGATGCCGTCATTTTTTCCAACACCACCGGAAACTTGCCGCTTCCTGATCTTGATGGTTTTGCCAACTGGGTCCGCGCAGGCGGCGCTTTCATCGGCATGCATGCCGCGACTGATACGCTCAAAGAAGCACTTCCCTACACCGAGATGATTTGCGGGGTGTTTGACGGACACCGCGAGCAAGTTCCCGTGAAGCTCCATGCGGGTGACAAGGATCACCCGGCCAACGGTGGCATCGGCGAGATATGGACCCTCTCACAGGAAGAAATGTACCTCCTCAAGCAACACGACCGAAATCTTGTGCGCTCAATCTGGTTCATGCGCCATCATCCGAACGATGTGAACCAAAAGGGATTTTTTCCCGTGGCATGGGTGAGGGCCTTTGGCGAGGGGCGGGTTTTCTATACTTCCCTTGGTCATCGCGAGGACATGTGGAGCACCGATCCGGCGCTGCCCAATCGCATCAACTCAGTTGAAACTGCCGCGCAATTTCGCAAGCACCTGACGGGAGGGATTCGCTGGGCGCTTGGCTTAGAACCTGGCTCCTCCGAACCAAATCCGCAGACAAACTAAAATTTGTCACCTAGCCCGCGAAATCATCAGGGCAGGCATCATGCCAACTTCATTTTGGCGATGCTAAAGACTCGCATGAAATGGAGCTCGATCATTTTGTGCGATTTCACAGAAAAATCCTCTGCCGGGCGGCTTTAGTGCGGCGCGAGCCAGAAACCAACGACTCCATGCGAGTTTTCTGTCACCATTCCCGTCACATGCCACGCCGCAGCGCCCTATGCAGCCGTCTTAAATTCCAGACCTAAGCGGAAAATGTTGTTGGCAACGCTGTTTAGGGGAAACATCCTCACCCCCGGCAGTGGTTAAGATTCACCATTCCCCAAAATTCCCGAATTCTCTCTCACAAACCCCCGTTCAACCCATGTCGAACTCATCCGATGACACCTGCTGCAGCCAAAAAACCTGCGGCGAAGGCAACCAACTGGCTCTCGTGTTTGCTTCCCTGCTATTGAGGCTCTGGCTCGCGATGCGAGCAATCCAAACCGGCTTTGAAAAATTCGCCGGCTCCAAGGCCTCTCAAGATGCAGTTAGCATCGACGGCGCAGCCAACAGCTATGGACTCACCGCCTCGGCCTCGACCAAGCATTACGCCCTCGAAAATTACCACGGCGTGCCGCAGGCGCTCATGGAAAAATTCAAGGCCGAGCCGTTGATGAACGGAACCATGCTCAGCCTCTACGACAAGGTGCTTGGCCCCTCGCTGATTGTGCTTGGCCTCACCATTCTTTTGGGCATCGCCAGCCGCGCGTCGCTTTTCGCGCTCGGACTTCTCTACATCAGCCTCACCTGGGGGCTTATCCTCATCAAGCAGGACGAAGGAGTCGCCTGGCTCGGAGTGCACATGATCATGATCGTGATGGCCCTCGCTCTGGCCGGACACAATCGTTTCACGGTCCTCAAAAAGTGGTAATCGCATGAATAACGAAACCAGCGTGATCAGTCGTCGCGATTTCATGGGCAAGACAGCGGGCGGTCTCGCTGCCGGCTTGGTCCTTGGCGCGCCCAACATCCTTCGTGCGGCGCAAGGCGATGCAGCAGAAAAAATCCATGTCGCGCTCGTCGGCTTCGGCAAGCAGGGCAAGGTTCTGCTCGATGCGATGTCAAACATCCCCGGCCTTCATTTCCAAGCGATCTGCGACATTTGGGACTACAACCTCAAGGGCGGCATCGCCAAGGTGCGCTCGCTGCAGGGTCACACGCCCAAGGGATATGCCGACATCGACGAAATGCTCGCGACGGAAAAAGGACTCGATGCCGCGATCGTCGCGACGCCGGATTTCTGGCACTCACCACACACCGTCAAGTGCCTCGAGGCCGGTCTGCATGTGTATTGTGAGAAGATGATGGCCAACACCATCGATGCCGCGCGCGCCATGGTGCGGGCGATGGAAAAAACCGGCAAGCTCTGTCAGATCGGTCACCAGCGCCGCAGCAACCCACGCTACCGTTACACGCTCGAACAACTCATCAATGGTAATCGCATCTGCGGCCAGATCGTCAACATCAACGGTCAGTGGAACCGCGCGGTTTCATCATCACAGGACATCAGCTACAACCCGAAACTGGCGATCAAGCCGGAGGTTCTCTCACGCTACGGATTCAAGGACATGCACCAGTTCATGAACTGGCGCACTTATCGCGACCTTTCGGGCGGCCCGATCTCCGACCTCGGCGCGCACCAGATCGACATTTTCAACTGGTTCCTCGGAGTCGCGCCCAAGTCGGTCTTCGCCTCGGGTGGCAATGATTATTTCAAAACGCGCGAGCACTTCGACAATGTGATGACGATCTTTGATTACGAAACTCCACAAGGTGGAGTGCGCGCGTTTTATCAGGTGCTCACCACCACCAGCGCCGGTGGCGGATACTACGAAAGTTTCATGGGCACCGAGGCAACGATCAATATCTCCGAACGCTCGGCCTACACCAATATCTACCGCGAATCGAGCGCGCCATCATGGGACGAGCTCGTCTCACGCGGATTCCTCAAGCGTCAGGCCGCAGCGCCGCAAGCGCAAAGCAGCGATGCGATCGCATCCTACGAATCAGCCGCACCCGAAGCCTACGCGCTGCCAGGCGATCTCTCCAAGCCACCCCACCAGCCGCACCTCGAAAATTTCTTCGAGGCCGTGCGCGGCAAGGCCAAGCTCAACTGCGACGCGCGCCACGCCTTCGAAAGCGAAGCGCCGATTTACTGGGTCAACCCCTCGGCACTGAGCCGCGAACCGATCAATTTCACCGCCGAACACCTCTCCGTCTGATCATGAAAAAACAACACATCGCCAGCACCGTTCTCACCATCGCCGCATTGGCCCTCACCGCATGCGGAAAGAAAACCACTGAGGAACCCGCCGCTGCCAGCAGCGCAGCACCATCAGCACCCGCGAGCGGAGTACCCCTCACCACCGAGCTCCCGCCCGAGTTGATCGAAGGCACGCCGCAACCGATGGATGTTCCCAACCTCGTTCAGGCCTTGGTCAAGGCTCCCGAGCTTCTCGTGCCCGAAGGCACCACTCTGCTTTCCGCAGGAAAACCGGTGACCGGCAGCGAGGAATATCCGATGATCGGTGACCTCACTTATGTCACCGATGGCGACAAGCAAGCTGGCGAAGGCTACTATGTCGAATTGTCCGGCGGCACCCAGTGGGTGCAGATCGATCTTGAAAAGAGCGCCGAAGTTTCCGCGGTTTGGGTGTGGCACTTCCACTCCCAGAAGCGCGCCTACCACGATGTGATCATCCAAGTCTCCGATGATGCTGAGTTCAAAACCGGCGTCACGACCATTTACAACAACGATTACGACGACTCTTCAAAACTCGGCAAAGGCTCCGACAATCCCTATGTGGAGTCGCGCTTCGGGCTGCTTGTCGACGCAAAGGGGGCCAAGGGCCGCTATGTGCGCCTCTACAGCCAAGGCAACACCTCCAACGAGTCGAACCACTACATCGAGGTGGAAGTCTTCGGCAAGGCGCTCTGAAGGGCTATGCCCCCTGACTTAAACTGACTAGCGGCCAACAGCTTAAAAGTCCGTTCCAACACGAAAAAAACGCTTCGCGCTGGGAGCATCTGACGAGAAATCAATAGAGATATCCGTATCAGTCTGACTCATGCTTGTTATTCTAGATAATACCCACGACCCAGACTGAAGGCTAGTGGACGACTCAATGTAATATGGCGCGAACTGCTGAGGCCTAAAAGTGAGCTTTTTTGATCCGGCGGAATATACAGTGGTCAACGGGCCATCCAGACGACTGTTGGGATCGGAGTTCAAACAGAATTCGAGACGGTTACTCAAGCCGTCACCATCTGGATCAGCATCCGGATGATGATTGCTGCCAATTGCTCCAACTTGATTAGTTCCGAAATTATCCTGCATCCAAGTATCTGGCAACCCGTCTGATGGTGTCGTGTCCGGGCTCAAGCCAATTATACGATAACGAACTGGGCGACTTTGATTAATGCCGTCACTAAAGATCAGATCAGCATACTCATAATAATAACCTTGCTCAATCTGAGTATCTGTCAATCGACCATTAGTCCAATAACCTGACGGAGTAAAGACAAGGTCATCTCCAATGATCGAAAAGCTGCCGGCTCCATTCGATGACGAATTGGCAATGGTCGCAGATGAAATATCGCCTTGCCTGTCATAAGTTCGCAAGCGAACGCGATTGACTCCCAAAACTCCATTCGGAAATGAGCCATAGGAAGAGTGTGTTGTAACAGCCGAAATCACACGGTCAACCGCAACAGGAGGAGTTTGATTTGCTGGATAGCCGAACTGTATTCGATCTGTGTCGTACTCGTTGATCACCGCACCCGTGTTAAGTGCCAGATAATACATGGTAGCATTTTTCAATATCAAATCACCCTCATCTGGTACCTCGCTTGAATGCGCAAGCCCAAGAGCATGCCCCAACTCATGAACAAGGACATGTTTGAATTTTTCGGAATCTTGCAACGCCGTCTGATTAGAGACGTTTTCCAGAACAACATAGCCACTAAGGCGCTGCTGAAATTCCTGTCCGTTGATGACCCCGCCAGTGAAAGTTGATGAAGCCGTCCGAAAACTACCCCCTCCAATTCCCAGGATGCTGCCGTTGACCGCTCCGAACGTATCATGCAATTGAATACGCAAGCGACCATCATAGAGATTGATGGAGCTTGCCGCCGAGCCAAAAGACTCGGCACCCTCGTAAACAAATTTTAGCGAGGAAACTGCAGACCAAACACTGAGAGCCTCTCTTACAGCCGCTAAGGCGGCGTTCACATTCATACCGGTTGGCAGCTGCGAGGAATTTACATCCACAATGTAAGGGATTGGCTCATCTCCATCGCAAGCCGTGAATCTTGTGGGCTGCCCCCCGGTTTCCGAGTAGCCAGTTGGCGTAACCTTTGAGCTAGGCACGCCCGAGTTTGCCGTATCAAACCCCACCGATTCGGCTGTAGCGCTTATCGTTGCATTTGGTGGCCGTAAGCCGCGAGCGCCATTATGAAGATACTGACACGTTTGAGCGCACCCATCCGGTGCGTTTAATGAAGTTAAACCTGAAGCCTTCCATTCACCCTCCTCATCTTGAGAGAGCATCAAAGCATACTTGTGGTCAACAAGCAGATCTAAAAAATCCGAACGGTAATGATACCTTTGGCCAAGTCTTCCACCCGCCGAGATAATTTCGAATTCTGAAGGCACCTCTCCTTTGTAGGTTTCAATGCGACTGAGTTGATAGCGTGTTGCGATGGTTCCATCGTTATCCATGAAAGACTCACTCGCAGACACATTGACTTTGGCGACCGCTTGGCTGCGATCAAAAATATCGCCTTCACAGGAAGCATCCAGACAACCAGCTTTTGAGCCTTGTTGGCTGAACAATAAGCACACACACGAAACTGCCCAGAGGAATGAAATTCGCCGAGCCAGTCGCTTGATCGCAAGCTTTGATCCTACTGGATTATCGAGAAAGTAAAGGATCGCGGTATTTTTCATCGTAATCATCGCTTCCATCTATGCAAAAGATTAAGAACTCACAAGCCATTTGTTAATTAATGATATCTGGCGCGTGAGTATTTTATACGCAAATCCCAGCTCGCTCAGCAAATATCAGCCAAAAAGAAAGCCGCCTCTCTAAATGCAAATATTCAAAAGCCTTAGTTTTTAGCCTCGCCATCCCCTTCCGCAAAAACTCGAGCCTTCAGCTCCCGATTTCCTTCGCGAGCCTTGAATGTGAGCCAGACTGTGACTGACGACCACACGACAAGCCAGAATTGAAAGGCTCCGGTGATGGATCGCAGAGGTAATTTTTCAACGTCATTGATACTCAGTTTCGAGATAGGCGCGTAAATTGGCAGGCTCAGCGGCGACAAGCTCGTGATCCATGAGCTGTTGTGAAGTAGATCGTTGCTAATGGTTCCCATGATGGATCCCGCCATGATCGGAACCACGCCGATAAAAATCATTACGAGGCCCAAAGAGCGCCCGCCTTTCCACTGAAGCAAAGTTTGAAATCCAAGGCCCACAACGAGCATGACGATCGCATATATTCCGAGCATTTCGATTCCCACACGATGGCCAGGATACCAGCGTGACTCAACCAGCTCCCAGGTGAAGACATGCCAACCGAACGCGGCAAGCATCGACATGATCGCGACAAACCCAGTTGCTGAAGCGGCATCACCAAGCATAGGTATTTTTTCCTGTCCATGTTTGCGCGCTTTTCTCCAGCCACGCGTCTGGCGATCGATGTTGGGCGTAATGATCAACGCGAGAATAAAGGTCAGTGACAGCGAAAATATCCCATAAACCGTGATCATCACCAAGGCTTCGCCATGCGTTGGGGCCCAATCCGCTTTCAGCGGAATAAAGCGCTCAAATCCACGCGATGGAAAAAGCTCGCCAGTTTCGATGAGTGGTAGCGCATTGCCAAGAAGCAGCACCTGCACCCATGCATAGAAACCGAGCGCCCATGCCTTGTTGAGCAGGCGGGCTTCATGACGCTGCCACTTGCGACATAGCATCGTCGCAAAAACAAGGATCAGACCACCTTGCGAAAAAGCGGTGAAAACCGCTTCAGGAAAATCGAGATCGAAAAATTTTACGGTAGGAAAAAGCTGCTGCCCGGCCTTGAGCGCGGTGGCAGCATTTTTTGGCAGAAGGCCAGGAAGGCTTTCCTCGAATACTGGCGTGATCGTTAGATACTTGAAGAACACCAGACCAAAATTCGCCATTTGCGGCACGATCGTGTAGAGCGAGAAAACGAGGCCAATCGAAATCAGAAAGGCCCAGCGTCGGTTGCGCACCACGGTGCCGGTGACGAGACCGGTAAAGTGATAGGTGAGCGTTGTGCTCAAAAGGATAAGGTAAAGTGGCAGCCAAACCCTGCATTCAATTCCGCCGCTCCATATCGCCCACGCGGTGAACGGCAGAGTGCAGAGGAACATCACGTATTCACGAACCGGCAGACCGAAAAGATAACCCAGCACCTTTGAAAGCGGCGTCATGGGAATGAGCCGTTGGTAATCAATGACCCCCTCGTCGCGCTCGGTGATCATGCCACCCGATGTCTGGGCAGTGCCCAAAACAAATAGAATCAAAGCCTGAAACACAAACAGCGGAATGATGGCAGAGCGTGCGGCGCTGACCGGATCCGTATTGGATCTAGCCCCTATCGACTGCACCAACCCACTGATGAATGCCGCGATCAAAAGTGTGATCAGCAAAGCAATGCCAAGGCCGCGCAGGCGCAACCGCGAACGGCAATAACGTAGAAAAATCGGATTTTCCCAAATCCGCCACGCTGCATGACGTGTGAATTCAGGCGTATGGTTTATTGCGTTCATGGCTGACGGTTGATTTCGGCGACCTCCACCAGCAGGTCTTCAAGTGATGAGCGCTTTTCCTCAAAAGATTTGATGCGTAGGCCTTGAGCAACGAGACCGGCGACCAAGGAGGCTTGTGCATGATCATCGCCATCAAATTGAAATCTGATCATGTTGGCATCCGCGTGCAGTTCACGCACACCGCTTTGCGAAGACAGCCATGTCGCCGCCGATTGCGCATCATCGACAAAATGAGCGGTG
>JBEEOX010000028.1:0-10700 GCA_041191425.1 Verrucomicrobiota bacterium
ATCGGTTCCACGAGCGCGAGAATGTTTTCATCGAACGCATACTTTAGCAACTCAGGGTGCATAAAGTGGGGGACATCCATGGCCTCCGGACGCTCGTCGGCAGGGAGGTTGGCGAGGATTCCCTCGAAGCAGTTCTTCAAGGATTGAAAGCGGTCTGCTGGCAGAACCGGTTTTTTGAATATGTAGTATCCGTCCTTTCTGTATTGCGCGACTTCGTCGGCATTAAGGCGTGGCGGGACTTTGGTGGAGGTGGTGCTCATAAAGGATTCCGAGTAAAGCAGGTGGAGGATTCTGCCAGTTGATGATTAAGCATGAGTACGGAGAGCAGTTGAGGTTACGCCAAAATTGTGAGGTTCTGGCAGTTAGTGTCCTGCCACCACCCGGATGGATCGCAATCAATCCCGCTCAGGCAGCAGCTCGCGCCATTTGGCGTGGGCTGTTTTGATTTTTGCCGCGTCGTGACCGGGGTTGATTTCCCAAACGAGTGGGCAGTTTTTGGGGAAAAATTCGAGCAGCTTGGTGTAGTCGAGCGTGCCGGTGAAGGGCGGACGGTGATCGGATGCGGGCCATTTCACATCATGGACATGACCGCCGATCAGGTGAGGTGAGATCGTCTCGAGCCACTGCGCGTGATCGAGCAGGCCGAGGTTGTGCTTGAGTTGCACATGGCCGAAGTCGTGCCAGTAACCGATCCACGGGTTTTCGGCGAAGTGGTTTTGCAGCGCGATCATTTCGCGTTCGGTTGGCATGTCCTCGAAGCGTGAGCGGGATTCGATGGCAAGCATGATGCCAAGCTCGGCTGCGCGCTCGGCGATGGTTTCGAGTGATTCGATCGCGCGTTGGTAATAGAGCGCGGATATCTTTTCGCGCTTTTTGATGAACTTCAGTTTGCGTTTGATGAATGAGGGATCGTGCGGGCCATTTTCGGTGAGCTGTTCGGTGAGGGCCTTGGTCCAGCGTCGACGGTTCATCGGCACCGAACCCATGTGCAGCACCAAATATTTTGCCTCGAATTCCGCTGCGGTTTCCAAACTTTGCAGGGTCATCGCCATCGCGCGCTGACGATCGGCCGTGCGGTGCGAGGTGAACTGATATGCATCGGGCGAATCGATCATCACCTCGACGGGCGAGGGAAAAAAATTGTGAACTCCAACGCAGGTGAAGAGTCCGCGTCGGTGGGCCTTTCGGATGCCGGGCAGTTTGGCAATCGTCATGCCGTGCGAGAGCTCGATGCGATCAAATCCGAGGTCGACAATTTCCTCGATCATCGGCTCACCGTCGGTGTGGCGGTGGCTGTTCCAGCAGGTGGAGAAGGCGGGCATGAGGTCGGGTTTCCGGGCCTATCCTAGGCTCATGGAAATGTCTCTGCATGCATAAAAAATGCCCATGCCGAATTTGCCCGATTCGACTTGCTTGGTGGCAAATGCGGGTTTACAGCCTCGGCGTCATGCGTTTCGCATCCATCCTTGGTGCCTGCAGCATTGTTCTGTGCTCGTGCAGCGAAAAAAATGAGGTGGTCGTGACCGAAACTCGCGCGCTCTCGACGCGGGACAAGTCACCACTGCTCAATGCAACGAGTGATCAGCGTTTTCGCGATGCCAAGCCCAGTCCCGTTATGGGCGAAACACCGCTCGGTTGGCTCGAGGTGCCGCCCTCGCAGTTTCGTCAACTCAACTATCGCTTCGGTGAAAGTGGATTGGGCGAAGCATGGGTGTCGATCGCATCGGGCAGCGTGTTGGACAACATCAACCGCTGGTTGGGTCAGTTTGAGACGGCCAAGCTCACTCCGCAAAATTTGGCGGATATGCGCAAAGTGTCGGTCGCGGGATTCGAGGGCGTGTGGGTTGAGGCCGAAGGGACTTACGCCTCGGGCATGGGTGCCGGACCCAAACCGGGATACGCGCTCGCAGGAGTGGTGTGCGACATCGGTGGTCGCATTCTCACCGTCAAGATGGTCGGGCCCAAGGCTGAGGTCATGGCGGCATCATCGACGCTCGAAACTTTTGCGAAAAATTTGAAAATTGTGGATCAAGCCACGCGCTGAAATCACCAGCATGACCGAACCCGCTCCATCCACGAAACACGAATCAAAAAGCTGGGCTGGCAAAGTCTTTGATTTTTTGTCGAGCTTTGGTTTGGCGACGGTGCTTTTGATCATCCTCGGTTTGCTGACCTGGTTTGCGACCTTGGAGCAGATCGACAGGGGGCTATATGCTACGCTGGAGAAATATTTCGATTGGCGCACACCGTTTTTGCTTCCCGAGATCGGCGGTCGACTCGTTCCACTGCCATTGCCTGGTGGTTATTGGGTGGGCGTGGTGCTGGTGATCAACCTCACGCTCGGTGGAGTGATCCGCATTCGCAAGGGCTGGAAGCACATCGGCAATCTTATCGCGCATCTTGGCATCATTTTCATGCTCATCGCTGGCGGTGTGGCTCACCATTTTTCGCAGCGCGGCAACATGGCGGTAGGGGAGGGCGAGACCAATGATGCGGCTGAAGATTATTTTGAGTATGTCGTCGAGGTCGCGGAAATTAAAGACGGCAAAGCCTCGGACATTCATGTGATCGGTGGTCGTGAGATTTCGGATCTCACCGGTGGCAAGCAGCGAATTTTCCGACTGCCGAACTTGCCTTTTGATTTGGAGATCGCCGGATACGAAAAAAACGCATTGCCCGTTTCGGTGGTCGAGCGTGCACCGAGTGGTAGTCCACTCGTGGTCGATGGTTACTACTTGATGCCAAGACCGGAGGAGGTGAATGCCGAGTCCAACACCGCCGCCTGCTATGCGCGGGTGATCAATCGCGATGGCAGCAAGCAGCAGCCTTTCATTCTGGCGGGGGCGAGTTTCCATCCCTTCACCATCAAGCAAGACAATCGCACCTTCACTGTCGACATGCGCAAGCGCCTGTGGTCGATGCCGTTCGCGTTGCGCTTGGAAGAATTCAAGGCCGAGTTCCACCCGGGAACATCAAGGCCGGCAAAGTTCGTGAGTCATGTGACTCGAATTGAAAATGGCGATGAGTCAAAGGTGACGATCCAGATGAACGAGCCAATGCGTTACGAGGGACTCACCTTTTTCCAAGCGAGTTACGGTCCGCCCGGCGGGGGTCCGGGTCAGAAGCTCTACTCGGTCTTTGAGGTGGTGAAAAATCCGGCCGACATGTGGCCTGAGTACAGCCTCTACATTGTGACCTTCGGCATGATGGTGACCTTCCTGCTCAAGCTCTTCACCTATCTCGGAACCACCAGCCGCAAGAAAAACCATGTCTGACAAAGCATCGCGCGCAGGACGCCGCGTCGCGGCAGTGATCATTGCGATCGGCATTTGCGCCGCATTTTACAACTTGCTCGTCGACATGATGCCGAAGGGCGACCTTCGCAGTGTCGAAGGTTATGTTTCGTGGTCAAAGGAGACTCTGCGCGAGGTCGAGACTTTGCCAGTGCAGGATGGCGGTCGCATCAAACCTTTGGGCACCTACGCCGGATTTGCGATGTTGAGTCTTCACGGCGCGCGTTCGATGAAATTGGCCGATGCCAGCGGCAAGGAATATCGGGTAAAGCCAACCGCCTGGTTGCTCGACATTCTCTTTCGCCCGCAGTTTGCGATGCGTCAGCCAACTTTCCGCGTCGACAACTCGGCGGCACTCGAGGCAATCGGCGTGAAGCCTCGCAGCAAGCGTGACCGCTACTCGTACGAAGAACTCGAGCTAGGTCGTGAGAAGCTTGGCGAGTTGGTGAAGGGCTTTGAGATGATCGATGCGAAGAAGCGCGATCCTTTGCAAAACCAGCTAGCCGACTTGTCGGTGAACCTTCGCGTTTATGAGAGTCTGCTCGGGTATTTTTCCTTCGCGCGGGCGGGAGTGGTGCTGCCTGGATCCGGTGAAGCCGGTGGACCTGATCGTCGCGCGGAGATGAGTGCGCTGATGATGACAGCGCCGCAGATTCAGAGTCAGATCGAGGAATCGCGCGCGGCTGCGAATGGCATGAGCGGTCGCTTGCAGGCTTTGCTGCAGCAGGTCTTGGATGCGGCCAATTTTGCGAAGTTCGGACTGTTTGTGTTGCCGCCTGCGGATTCAGCGGACAAGCAGTGGCAGAGCGCTGGCAATGCGATCATGGAAGTGATGACCGGCAGTGCCAAGGACGCCGAAACTTCGATTGGTGATGTGAAGGCGCTTGAGGCGATTGCGCGCAGTGCGAATGACGAGACTGCGTTTCGCAAGCATTGGGTCGATTTCAGAAATAGGATTGAAGCAAGAGCCAAGGCACGCGGCGAGGGTGAAAAGGTGCCGCTCGAAACGGTTTACCAACGGAGCGACAAGTTTCTCTATGCCGTGGTGTTTTTCCTGATGGGCACGCTTGCGGCTCTTGGCATGTGGTTTGGTGGTGGTTCGCGTCTCGCGACGGGATTGTCATGGGCGGTGTGGGGTCTCACTCTTGCTGGACTGGCATGCTGCGTTTCGGCAATCGTGATGCGTTGCATCATCATGCAGCGTCCACCGGTCGGAAATCTTTACGACACGATCATTTTCATCGGTACCACGGTTGTGATGCTGTCGCTCGTGGTCGAGTGGATGGTTGGTCGCCGATTCGCGCTCGGCTTATCACCGATCATCGGCACCGTTCTTCTTATCCTGGCGCGTCGCTATGAATTGGGCGATGCCAAGGACCACATGGACCCGCTGGTGGCGGTGCTGGATTCGAATTTCTGGCTTACCACGCACGTCATTACCATCACGCTTGGATACTCTGGTGGTTTGCTAAGCGCGTTCATGTCGGCCGGTTACATCCTCATGCGTGGGCTTGGTCTTGATGGCGGCGATGCGGGATTGCGGAGGTCATTGACGCGTGCCGTGTACGGCATGATTTGCCTGACGCTCTTTCTTTCGCTGGTCGGCACCGTCCTTGGTGGGATTTGGGCGAACTACTCGTGGGGTCGCTTCTGGGGTTGGGATCCGAAGGAAAATGGCGCGCTGATGATTGTGCTGTGGACGCTCGCGATTTTGCACGCGCGACTCGGCGGATTTCTGCGCGAATGGGGTCTTCATCTCGCGGCGGTCTTCACGGCCATCGTCGTGACCTTCTCGTGGTGGCACGTGAACTTCCTCGGCATCGGCCTGCACAACTACGGCTTTACCGCCGGCAAATCGACGATCTGGGGATTTTACCTCGCGATGCTGTTTGTGCTGATCTTCGGCGCGGTGGCGATGGTGCTTGAAAATGCACGCAAGGCGGAAAACCGCGCGTAGCAGATCACTTTTTCTCGAGCAAGGAGTGGCCCGTCATTTGAGCGGGCTTTTGCACGCCGAGCATGTCGAGCAGGGTGGGGGCGACATCGGCGAGGATGCCATTCTTCACTTTGTATTGATCCGAATCGCTGGCGACATAGACCGCGTGCACGAGGAAGGTCGTGTGCGCGGTGTTGGGCGATCCATCGGGATTGCGCATGTATTCGCAGTTTCCGTGATCGGCGGTGATCAGCAGTTTACCGCCGAGGCGAAGGGTTTCCTCGACGACGGCTTTGACACCGGCGTCGATCGTTTCGCAGGCCTTGATTGCGGCATCGACGACGCCCGTGTGACCGACCATGTCGGGGTTGGCGAAATTCAGAATCACGAGATCGTAGTCCTTGAGTTTTGACACCACCGTATCGGTGACTTCCGGCGCGCTCATTTGCGGTTTGAAGTCGTAGGTTGGCACATCCTTGGGTGAGGGGATGATCACACGATCCTCGCCCTTGTTGGCCAACTCAACTCCACCGTTGAAGAAATAAGTGACATGCGGGTACTTCTCCGTTTCCGCGATGCGAAGCTGTGAAAGTCCTGCGGCGGCAACTGCTTCGCCGAGCACCATGTCGAGTTTCTCGGGCGCGAAGATGGACGGGCAGGTGTAGGTCTCGTCGTACTCGGTGAGCGTCACATAGTGGATCTTGGGCGTGACGACACGATCGAAGCCGTCGAAATCGGGCTTAAGGAAAGCATCGGAAATTTCGCGGGCGCGATCGGCGCGAAAGTTGAAAAAGAGAATCACATCGTTGTCGCGGATCCGCTGGGTGTCCGCCTCGGCAAAGATCATCGGCGGCATGAACTCGTCGGTCTTGTCTTGGCGGTAGTAATCGGCAACAGCCTCGCTGGCGAGGATCTCGCGCGGTTCACCCTTGCCGAGCACGATGGCATCCCAAGCGAGTTTCACGCGGTCCCAGCGCTTGTCGCGGTCCATCGCAAAGTAGCGTCCGATCACGGTGGCAATGCGCGCACCGCATTTCGCAGCCTCGTCCTCGACTTTGGCAAGATAGCCTTCGCCGCCGGTGGGTGAGGTGTCGCGACCGTCGGTGATCGCGTGAATCATGATGTCCTTCACGCCGGCCTGATGCGCGAGGCGGATCATCGCGATCAGTTGATCCTGATGACTGTGGACGCCACCGTCGGATACGAGTCCGATGAAGTGGAGTCGGCTGGACTTTGCTTTTTCGAGTGCGGTGGTGAAGACTTGGTTTTGCGCGAGCGTGCCTTCGGCGATGGCTTTGTTGATGCGCGTGAGGTCCTGATAAACAATACGGCCGGCGCCGAGGTTCAAGTGACCGACTTCCGAATTGCCCATTTGCCCGTCGGGCAAACCGACATCGAGTCCCGAGGCACTGAGAAAGCCCTTGGGGTAGGCGGCGAGCATTTCATCATGAAAAGGTGTGCGTGCGAGAAGGGTGGCGTTGCCGTCCTTTTGGGCGGTGGCTTGACCACCGGGGTTCACGCCCCATCCGTCGCGAATGATCAGAACTACAGGTTTCTTTGCCATGCGGCGGCGAGATAACCTCAGGGTGATCCGCGGGCAAGTCCGGAAAAACCTTTATGATTGGGAAAATGCCGTCAAATCAGGCGATTTTTCCGTATTCAGTCACGGGTGTTTCCGGCGAACGATGGATCCAGACGCTTTGCACGAGGCCGAGGAGCATCATGCAGACCACCACGAAGGTGCCCGAATAACTGACGAGTGGCAGCGGAATGCCGGTGATGGGGGTGAGCAGCAGACACATGCCGATGCTTTCGAAGACATGGGCGAAGAACAGCGCGACGACGAGGCTTGCAATCAATCGCCCTGTCACGTCACGGCTGTAGAATGCAATGATGAGGCCCTGCACCATGAGAATGGCGAAGCCGATGATCATGATGAGTCCGCCACGAAAGCCTGTTTCCACAGCGATTACCGCGAAGATGTAGTCATTGTGCGCAGTGTCTTTGGGGATGAAACCTTTGGCATGGAGTGAGCCGGTTTCCGGTCCGGCATTCCAACCGACTCCTTTCCATCCAGCCGTGCCGACTGCCATTGAGATGTTGTGAGGCGCGTAGGCTTCGTTGCTGATGTCGACCTCGCGCCCTTGCAACATGCGCAGCCAGGTGTCGATGCGTTCGGGTCCGCGTTTCGAAACCATCGGCAAGACCACGAAATAGAGTAGCGGCAAAAGTCCGGCACCAATCAGACTCATGAATGAAAGGTATCGAAATGGAATGCCTGTCACCAACAAGGCAACCACTACCACCGGTATCCAGACCAAGGCCGATCCCATGTCGCCCATTTTCATCACCATGAGAAACGGCACGGCCGCAGTGCAGGCGATGAGCGAAATGCGGGCGATCGGCGATGCGAACCACGGGTGGAGCTTGGGCAGGTCCTGCGATAGCCATGCGATGAGGATGATGCCCGAGGTGATGCCAAGTTGCGCTGGTTGGAAGTTGAGTCCGAAGAGCGAGAGCCGGTGCACCGAATCGTCTTGCTGCATCGCAAGGATCATCAGGCCGAGGCCGACGAGGTAGAGCGGAATGCCAAGCCAGCGGATCCAGCGGTAATCGATCAGCGCGGTAGCGAAGTACACGACGCTGCCGAGAATGATCCATCGTTGCTGCATCGATGCATACCATGCGCCAGAGTTGCCGAATTGTTTGAGTGCTTCTTCGCCGATGGAGAGGTGCCTTGCCGCGCTCTCGATCATGATCACGCCAAATGCCAACAGCCCGTACATCACGAGCACCATGAGCCAGTTCATGCCGAGAAATTTTTTCAGAAACTGCGTCATGGGCTTGGGTCAGGAGGATACTTCTTGGTTGCTCGCTGGCAAGGCGGTCGTGAATGGATTTCACGCTGCGGCTTGCGCATTGGTCAGGGGACTTTATGCTGGCAGCGCAAACCGATGAAACTTGAGCGCGTCGACATCCTTTTGGTTGCGAAGGGCATGTGCGAATCGAGGGAGCAGGCCAAGCGCCTGATCCTTGCCGGTGAGGTGCGCATCGGCGACCGGGTGATCGACAAACCGGGGCAGAAGCTGGCGGAGGACGCGGCGCTTGAGGTCAGGGAAAAGCCGAAATTTGTCGGGCGGGGAGGGATCAAGCTCGAGGGCGCGCTTGATGCCTTTGGGATCGATCCCACGGGATGGGTTTGCCTCGATGTTGGTGCATCGACTGGCGGATTTACCGACTGCCTTTTGCAGCGCGGAGCAGCAAGGGTGCACGCGGTGGATGTTGGCACCAACCAGCTCGTGTGGAAATTGCGCAACGATCCGCGGGTGATTGTCAAAGAACAATTCAACGCGCGTCACATGGCGCCCGAAGATCTCGGCGAAAAAGTTCGTCTGGCGGTGATGGATCTTTCATTTATTTCGCTGACCAAGGTTCTGCCGGCTGTTTTTTCGGTGCTGGATGACGAAGGTGCTGTCGTTTGTTTAATCAAGCCGCAGTTTGAACTCGATCGCGAAGATATTTCAAAAGGCGGCATCGTGCGTGATCCTGCCTTGCATGAGCGCGCCGTGGAAAAGATCCGGCGCTTTGTCGTGGAGGAATGCAAACGCGAGTGGCGCGGCGTCATTGCCTCGCCGATCACCGGCACGGATGGCAATCAGGAATTTCTCGCGTGGATCGGCGGCGAACTCTCGTGAGCGAGGTCAACGGCTGCGCTCAATGTGCACAGCGACGCACTCGGTGTCGGGCAGGATGTGTTTTTCGATCGTGATCGCGACCTTCGCGAGTGGATGGTGGCGAAGCAGAAAGTCGCAGAGTTCGGTGCCGAGGGTTTCGATGAGTTTGCGCGGACGTGCGGCGGCGAGTTGCTGGATTTGGATGGCGACCGCGTGGTAGTCGACCGTGTGTGATATCTCATCGGCAAGACCGTCGAAGCCTTGGCCTGGGGTGAGTCGTGCGGTCACGAGCAGGACTTGCGGTGATGAGCGTTCATCATCGGGCACGCCGATGTGAGCGCTGACCTTGAGTCGGCGGATTTCAATTTCGTCAGGCATGGGGGATGAGTTGGCGAGTAAGTGCTTCATTGATCAGCACTCGGGTGGGGGAATTGAGCGGCATCGTGAGCGCTTCGGCGGGAGTGAGCCACCGAAATTCCTCGGCTTCATCGTTGAGTTGCACCTCTGTGCCGATTGCGCGGGCGATATAGTTGAGGAGGATGAAATGCTCTGGGTGCATGAATTCGGGTGATGCGATGCAGTCCTGGTTCAGAACGAATTCGATATCGGAAATTTCCAGATTTGTTTCCTCCAAAACTTCGCGCTTTAGGGCATCGAGCGATGATTCGCCACGTTTGATTTTTCCACCCGGAATGCCCCAGAGGCCAGACCACTTGTGGGTGCGGATCATCAGGATGCGTCCCGCGCCATCATGGATCAATGCACCGACGGTGGTGATCGGCCGCGCGCTGATTTGCTTGTGCATCAGATTGCGCAAGACCTCGAGGTCGGGCACGGTGAGGTCGGGACGGACGGCGGCGAGAACTTCGGCGTGTTGGTAGCCGGTGAGCACGGCGATCGAGGAAAGTCCGCCATGGCGCGCGGTTTCCACATCGTGAGTCATGTCGCCGACAAAGGCGGTTTCGTGCGGTCTGAGTCGGTGACGCCCGATGATTTCATGGATCATGTCGCGCTTGTCGATGACGCCCGAGTAAGTCGCTTCGAAATGGTGGCGAAGTGCGAAGTCATCCAGCTGTTTCTCAAAAGCCTGAGGATCCATCGAAGTCAGCACAAAGGCGCGGATGCCGTGTTGCGTGCACCACTCGAGCTTTTCGCGAGCGTGAGGCAGAACGGTGACCGGAGTTTTGGCGGCACTGAAGGCCGGACGAAAATGAACCTCGAGTTCTGTCAGCGGAATATCGGGGAGAAGCTCCGCATAAAATTCCGAGTAGGGCAGACGAAACTCGCGGCGGAAGCGCTCGCGATCGTAGGGCGGCAGGTTGTATCGTGCTAAAACCGTGTTCGTCGCTTCGATCACCGGACCGAGGTCGTCGACGAGCGTGCCCGACCAATCAAAGATGAGATTTCGAAACATGGTTTTCAGCCGTGGGTGAACTTCACCGACTTGATGCGCTCTTCGCCAAGTTGCTCGCGGATGCGGGTGAGGAGCATGGGTTTCATTTGTTCGAGGTGAAAGCGCATCGCGGGTTGGGTGACGCGCAATACAAGATGACCATTGCGTACGGAAACTGGCTCGGTGTGACTCGCAATGAAGTCGCCTGCCAGCTCCTTCCATGTCGAGCGAACAAGCTCTTCCTCAAGGCCGTCGCCAGCACCGATCGACTTGAGGACATTACGAATCCATTTTTCGGCGATCGTGACGCCGGCATTCGAATCAGTGGCCTCGTCGCAGCCTCTCCATTCGCGCAGAATTTCCTCGCGGATTCCGTCGGATGGATCCTTGCGTCTCATCGGGGA